>CAZFAE010000003.1:78986-80819 GCA_964516035.1 uncultured Sphingobacterium sp. | reverse complement strand
ATGGACTTCGCTGAGGGAGGTTTTATTTTCAGTTTTCATGTAATATCAATAGGTTTTTAGCCGCATCGCGGCTGATGGATAGGGTTTGGCTTTTATCAATGAGCAATTTCAAAGAACCATCAAAAGCCATAATTTCTATCAATTGGATATGTTTTCCGAGTACTAAGCCCTGCTGCTCCAGGTATTGCAAAAACAAGCTGCTGTGTTCGTTAACGCCGGATAGGATACCACTTTCTCCCGTTTTCATTTTAGACAGGTTTACCCATTCGTTTTTCTGAAATTTGCCTTTGCTATCTGGAATTGGGTCGCCGTGAGGGTCGCGTTTAGGCCGGCCTAAAAATTCGTCGAGCCTTTCTACCAATAAAGGCGATTGAATATGTTCCAGTTCTTCGGCAATATCATGCACCTCATCCCATTTAAAGCCTAATTTATCTACTAAAAACACCTCCCAAAGGCGATGCTTTCTAATAATGGCCACCGCGGTTTGTTCGCCCAGTTCAGTAAGCGTAACCCCCTGGTATTTGATGTAATTGATGAATCCTTTTTCCGCCAGTTTTTTAAGCATATCGGTTACCGAAGCCGCTTTATTGCCAATGGCATCAGAAATGCTGTTGGTAGAAACTGCATTTGTAGAGTTCTGGCTGAGATGAAAAATGGTTTTGAGGTAATTTTCTTCGGTAAAGGAATTCATCTTTTAATTATTTTAAACAAATCTAATTAAATTTTTAGATTAATCTAAAAATAAAAGATACGTCCTTTCGATCCCGCATGGGCGGGAGAGAAATCTCAGAAGTACGATAGATTGCACTAAACTCCCCTCCTTAATTAAGGAGGGGGTTGGGGGGAGGTCAGCTTTTCACCCCTCTGTCCCGACAGATGTCGTGACATCTCCCCTAAAACAGGGGAGAAAGTGTTTTTTATTCAAGAAATCCTATTTTTGATTTATGGCTTACGAATTAGATAAAACCGACCTCCAAATTTTAAAAATCCTTCAAGAAAACGGCAGAATTACCAACCTGCAATTGTCCAGCGATATTGGACTTTCGCCTGCACCCACTTTGGAGCGGGTAAGAAAGCTGGAAAATTCCGGATATATCAAAAGTTACCATGCTTTGGTAGATGAAGAATTACTGGGATTAGGTATCAAATCCTTTATCCAAATTCAGCTGGACGGGCATAAAAACGAAGCCATTCAAACTTTTTTGCAGGAAATTAAAGGGATTAAAGAGATAACTGAATGCCATCACATTGCCGGAAACTGTGATTTTCTGCTGAAAGTTTATGCCAAGGATATTAAAGCCTATGAAAACCTGTTGATGGAAAAAATTAGCAAAATTAGTGTGATTAAAGCCTACCAGTCGATGATGGTTTTAGCTACTAATAAAAGAGATACGGCAGTACCACTTGTTTAGTATTGGTTTATTACGAGTTAATTATTGATTATTACGAGTTTTTAGTAAGATTATAAGACGTTGAGCTTTTAGAATTTTGAATTTTCATTTTTGGATTTAGCTCAAATCGTAACCCGTAATAATACAACCCGTAATAATGTAAGGTCTCAGCTTATTTGCCAATCAATCGGCAATATTCCTTCCCGAACTAAAATTTCGTTGGCTTTAGAGAAATGCCCGCAGCCAAAAAATCCCTGATGTGCCGAAAAAGGCGAAGGGTGAGGAGCCGTTAAAACAAAATGCTTTTGGGTATCAATTAAAGAGATTTTAGCCTGTGCAAATTTGCCCCACAACATAAAAATGAGCCCACTTCGTTGCGTGCTCAATTCTTCAATGGCTTTACCGGTAAATTGTTCCCAGCCTTGTTTTTGATGAGAGCCGG
>CAZFAE010000003.1:64890-78886 GCA_964516035.1 uncultured Sphingobacterium sp. | reverse complement strand
TCTTCAATGGCTTTACCGGTAAATTGTTCCCAGCCTTGTTTTTGATGAGAGCCGGGTTGGCCAGCCCTTACCGTAAGCGTAGCATTTAGCAATAAAACACCTTGGTCTGCCCATTGAGTTAATTCGCCATGCGGCGGATAGTTAAATTCGGGGATATCGCTTTGTAATTCTTTATACATATTGTGCAGCGATGGCGGAATGGGAACTCCATTTCTAACCGAAAAGGCCAATCCATGTGCCTGTCCCGGGCCATGATAAGGGTCTTGGCCCAAAATCACAATTTTAACCGCTTCAAAAGGCGTGTGGTTAAAGGCATTAAATATTTCTGAATTTTCAGGATAAATGGTATGGCCATTTTGCTGTTCCTGCTGAAGAAATTGCTTTAAATGCAGCATATAATCCTGCTCCAATTCGGGGGCTAAAACCTTTAACCAGGAAGGATGCATCTGTGCAGGCATATTTATAGCTATTAAAATCAAATATACCGATTTTGATAAGCTTAATTTGCCGGATAAATAACGATATTTGCAGCGCTAAATAAATATCATTATGCCGAATATCATTAGATTAATAACCGCCTGTTTAGTTTTAGGTGGAGCCGTTGCCCTTTTCTTTTTTGGATTCTGGGGATGGGGAATACTGGCTGTATTGCTTGCCATTCTTGTCTTCGTTACATTCTTTTTTAACGAAAAAATGCTGTTGGCCCAATATTATCTCCGTAAAGAAAACATGGATAAAGCTCAGGCCTGGTTAGATAAAATTAAAAACCACGAACGCGAACTCATTAGTGTACAGCATGGTTATTACCACTTATTATTAGGATTGATAGCATCGCGTAAAGCGCCCATGCAGTCGGAGAAATTTTTTAAACGTGCTTTAACCTTAGGCATGAGCATGGATCATAACGTGGCGCTGGCTAAATTAAGCCTTGCCGGAATTTCGATGGCCAAACGCAACAAACGCGAAGCCACCATGTACCTGGCCGAAGCCAAAAAAGCCGATAAAAATAAACTACTGGCCGACCAGATTAAAATGATGCAAGCCCAAATGGGCCAGATGGATAAATCTCAGCAGGTGAGGGGTTATAGATAATTATATTGCTCCCCTGTTTGAGGGGAGCTGTCCGCAGGACTGAGGGGTAAAATTACCTCCCCTAACCCCTCCTTCAAAAGGAGGGGATTTAAATTTTAAAGCCCCCGATTTATCGGGGGCTTTCTTGTTTAACGTCATCTCGAACCGCAGGGAGAGATCTCTCAAGTATTCGGGAACAAAAGATTTCTCTTCGCTATCACTCGTTCGAAATGACTTATTTTATCAAAAACTCAGGAAGGCTTTTTTTTAACAATAATAAAATCCTTTCCGCCTCGTTTTAGAGGTATGAAAAAGGTTTTATTTATACTCTTTGTTGGCTTGTTGTTTCTTTTTGCCTGTAAAAAGGATAAATCTGAACCGCTTAAAGCATTTGAAGATGTTACTTATGCGGATATTCAAAAATTGGAGGCTCAATTTTCTGATCAGAAAATCGTAGTTTCCACAGCTACTGACGGAAATACTTTAGAGGCAGGTTCAGTTATATTTTATAAAACAAATCAAGGTTTGTTGGGCAAATTTAAAATTGTCAGCATCTCCGTTCAAAATTTATTGACTATTGATATGGTTAATTATGATGCTGGTACTGGGATGGAATCATTGAATAAACCTGGTGTTACCATTAAGGCTTCATATACTTGTGATTTAGACCTTGGAACAGAAGGTATCCCATCAACAAATGATTTTTGGTGGTTTATGGGTAATACTGATCAAGATCGATCTATTGAGCCAGAACTCCCCGCTAAATTCTATGTTTACTCAAAATAAGAAAAGCCCTCGATAAATATCGGGGGCTTTGCTGTTTTTCGTCATCTCGATTCGCCAACCGGCGGAGAGAGATCTCATAAGGAATTCAAAGAGAGATTTCTCCTCGTTGTCACTCGTTCGAAATGACGATTTTTACACAAACCAACTCATCACTAAATCCTTCTCCGGCATGGTAATGTCTAGTTTTAGTTTTTTGCGCATGCCCCCCAAATCGTTAAAAACCTTATTCGGGTTGGCAGCTTTCAATTCTTCTACCGTATTAAAGCCCATTTTCTGCATCACCGGAAACCATTCTGCCGGAACGCCAATGGCTACAAAATCTTCGGCAGTAGCTATCTTCGCTTTTTTCTCCGGGCGCATCTGCGGGAAGAATAAAACTTCCTGAATAGTGCTTTGGTTGGTCATCAGCATTACCAAACGGTCAATACCCACACCCAAACCCGAAGTTGGCGGCATACCATACTCCAAAGCACGTAAAAAGTCGTCGTCCATGGCCATGGCCTCATCATCGCCACGCTTGGCCAACAGTAATTGATCCTCAAAACGTTCACGCTGGTCAATCGGGTCATTCAATTCCGAATAGGCGTTGGCAATTTCCTTACCCATTACAAACAGCTCAAAACGTTCTACCAAGCCTTCCTTGCTGCGGTGTTTCTTCGCCAAAGGCGTCATTTCAATCGGGTAATCGGTAATATAAGTCGGTTGTATGAGGTTAGCTTCCACTTTGGCGCCAAAAATCTCATCCACCAATTTACCGCGGCCCATGGTGTCATCCACTTCAATACCCAATTCTGTACAGGTTTTTCGCAAACCCGCTTCATCCATTGCCGAAACATCAATTCCGGTATATTTTAAAATCGAATCGTACATCGATAATTTCTCGTAAGGTCCGGCAAATTCAATCGTATGATCGCCAACTTTAACCTGCGAAGAACCTGTTATCGCGATAGCTACTTTTTCTAAACAGGTTTCTACCATGGCCATCATCCAGATATAATCTTTATAAGCCACGTAAATCTCCATCGAAGTAAATTCCGGGTTATGCGTGCGGTCCATACCTTCATTGCGGAACATCTTACCAAACTCATACACCCCATCAAAACCCGCTACAATTAAGCGTTTCAGGTATAATTCGTTGGCAATACGCAAAAACAAAGGCATATCCAGCGTATTGTGATGCGTTTTAAACGGACGGGCCGCCGCACCGCCATGCACCGGCTGCAGAATTGGCGTTTCCACCTCCATCCAGCCCTGGCTGTCGAAATAATTACGCATCGTATTAATCACCTTAGAGCGATTAATGAAAATATCTTTAAACTCGGGGTTCACCGTTAAATCCACATAACGCTGGCGGTAACGCATTTCCGGGTCGGTAAAACCATCGTAAATATTGCCTTCCTCATCGCGTTTAACAATGGGCAAGGGCTTCAATGATTTAGATAAAACCGTCAGACTGCTCACATGCAGCGAAGTTTCGCCGGTTTGCGTAGTAAACACGTAGCCGGTAAGGCCCACAAAATCGCCAATATCCAGTAATTTCTTAAAAACAGTATTGTATAAAGTCTTGTCTTCACCAGGGCAAATCTCATCGCGGTTAATATACACCTGCAAACGGCCCGTAGCATCCTGAATTTCGGCAAAAGAAGCACTGCCCATAATTCGGCGACTCATAATCCGGCCAGCAATGCTGATGTTTTTATAGGCCGTTTTATCGCGTTCGTAATTCTCCTTAATATCCTTGGCATTGGCATTAATTTCAAACGCCTCCGCCGGATAAGGGTTAATTCCCAATTTCCGCAATTCAAACATCGCCTCCCGGCGTAAAATTTCCTGTTCAGATAAACCTATACTCATATTCCGTTTTGTAATAAGTTGCAAAAATAGCGTTTTATGCTTAAAGAACCATAGTATTCTCCCCTGTTTTAGGGGGGATGTTTAAAGGACAGAGGGGTATTCGATTTATTGTGAGCTATCTCGAGTCCGATAGTCCTTTTTTGAAAACTGAAGTAATTGTAATCTAGAAATTGCAGACCCGCTTTCCGTCCCGAAGGATTTCGGGACTGCAATCGGGTTTATTTTTAAAGTTTCAACGTCATTTCGTTCCGCTAGCTGGCGGAACGATTTATCGGATGAGAAATCTCTTATACTTCGGGAGATTTCTCGATACGCTCGAAATGACGATTTGCACTTAAACAAACAAAGCCCAGGGTTTAAACCCTGGGCTTTGTTTACGCTTAACGTGATGTTGAATGCGATTCATCGAATGAAAAACCTCTAATACTTCTGAGATTTCTCTCTTCGCTCGAAATGACGGTTAGGGTTTTAAATGTTTATCAGTCAATAATATTCGATTATTCAAAAACTATGTACTCAATACTAATTACTCAAAAATCAGTCTCAACACTAACCCGCATGCTCATCTACATACAATTCGTCAATCGCGGTAGCATATTTGCTTTCAATTACTTTACGCTTGGCTTTAAGGGTAGGAGTAATCTCACCTTCTTCAATGGTAAATGGGTTGCGTTTTACTTTGAAATGCTTAATGCGCTCAAATTTAGCAAGCTCGTTAGATAAATGCTTGATGTCTTCATCCAGCCAGCCCACAATTTTTTCGTCTTCAACAAAAGCTTCCGAACGATTAAAAAATTCATCCTTTAAATTAAAGGTTTCCTGTAATGTTTCTCTCGAAGGCACCACAATGGCGGTAATGTATTCGCGTTTATCGCCAATTAAAAATACCTGTTCAATTTTAGGACTTTTGAGGTAGGTGTTTTCTACCGGGGTAGGATAAATATTTTTGCCATAAGCATTCACCAGCATATTTTTAATGCGGTCGGTAATTTGCAGGTTGCCTTTGTAAAAACGACCAATATCGCCGGTATGGAACCAACCGTCCTGGTCAATTACCTGTGCGGTATCTTCCGGTTTATTCCAATAACCTTTCATTACACAATGGCCCCTAACCACTACTTCGCCTTCGGCACATTCAAACGCTTCATTAAAAGTATCGTAAGTCTGAACGGTATGGAATTCTTTGGTTTCAACATCCTGAATGCCCACTTCAATACCCGGAATAACCCGGCCAACAGTGCCATACACCTGGCGGTGGTATTCTGTTACCGACATTACCGGCGAAGTTTCGGTTAAGCCGAAACCTTCCAATACTTTGATGCCCAAGTTGCCAAAAAATTCGCCTACGTTTTTAGGCAAGGCTGCTCCACCCGAAAGCATGAATTTTAAACGGCCGCCGGTTTTTTCTTTAATCTTACTAAAAACCAGTTTGTCGGCCAGTTTTTGTTTCAATCCTAAAATAAAGCCAGGCTTTTTGCCTTCTTCTATTACTTCGCGGTAAGCTTTTCCGGTAGCTAATGCCCACAGAAAAATTTTGGTTTTAAAGCCTCCAGCCGAAGTGCCATTTTTCATGGCCTTATCGTGGATACGTTCCAATAAACGTGGCACACAGCTCATTACCGTTGGACGAACATCGGCCATGTTTTTGGCCAATAATTCTAAACTTTGCGCAAACGCTATTTTACAGCCACGGGCAACACAAACGTGGTAAGTTGCCGTACGTTCAAAAACATGCGAAAGCGGTAAAAAAGATAAAAAGGTTTCATTTTCGTCAATTACCGGAATTTGCTGCAAACATACCCGTACATTTTGTACAAAGTTGGCATGGGTAAGCATTACGCCTTTTGGTGTTCCTGTAGTGCCCGAAGTATAAATTAAAGAAGACAAATCGCTGGGTAAAACTTCTTGTCTTAAAATTTCGATTTCTTTTTGGCGTACTGGTAAAGTATCCTGACCCTCTTTGATTAAATTTTTAAAAGCAATAACCCCTGCATTGAGGTTTAAGGTTTCGATGTATTTCTCATAACCTTCAAAAACCGGAATGATGCGTAAAAGTTCAGGGCAATTGTTGGCTATTTTAATGATTTTACGGAATAGAAAAGGATTACCCACCAATATAGTTTTGGCTCCGCAATCATTTAAAATGTATTCTATTTCGTGCTCGGTTAGGGTGGGGTAAACCGAAACGTTAATGGCACCAATTTGCTGTAAAGCCTGGTCGTAATAAATATAATCCGGGCAGTTTTCAATAATTAAGGCCAGGCGGTCGCCTTTTTGAATGCCCATATCCAAAAAATAACTGGAAATGGCATCGGCTTTATCTAAAACTTGCTTATAAGTAATCTCTTCCCATCCCTGGTTGGTATGATGGATTAGAAAAGTGTTTTGTTCTGGGTGTATGTTCTGTACTACATTCCGCAACAAACGGGGGATAGTAGAGTACTCGTTAATTAAACTCATGCGCTATGTTTCTAATATTAACGTATTGGTTAGCCCGCAATTATACGGATTAGCGTTAAAAAACAAAAGGGCTACTTTTCAGCGCCCTTTCAAATATTGCATTTATTTCCTGATTAAACAGAAAAACTTTCTCCACAACCACAAGTACGGCTGGCATTGGGATTGTGGAAATTAAATCCTTTGCCGTTTAAACCGTCAGAAAAGTCTAATTCTGTACCTGCCAAGTATAAGAAAGACTTCATATCTAAAGTCATGCGTACACCTTTATCTTCAAAAAACTGGTCGCCGGGCTTTTCTTCATTATCAAAATCCAACTTGTAGGTTAAGCCCGAGCAGCCGCCTCCCTGTACGGAAACCCGCAGGAAATAAGAAGCGTCTAAACCTGCATCTTGCATCAGGCTTTCTACTTTCTCTTTGGCTTTATCGGTTACGGTAACCATAATTTTTAATATTTAGTAATGAGTACTTAGTATTGAGATTTGAGAAAAACTTGTTTAATTAATCATAGATTATCTCATATCTCAATACTACTATCTCAAATCTATATTAGTGGTGGCTTTTTTCAGATTCAATTGGCGCCAATCCGTTTTTAACACGGTAATCGTTGATGGCCGCCTTAATAGCATCTTCTGCCAATACCGAACAGTGAATTTTTACCGGCGGTAAAGCCAATTCTTCCACAATGTCCATATTGTCAATAGCCATGGCATCATCAATAGATTTACCTTTTAACCACTCGGTGGCTAAAGAAGAAGAAGCAATTGCAGAACCGCAGCCGAAGGTTTTAAACTTGGCATCGGTAATTACATTGTTGCCGTCAACTTCAATTTGTAAACGCATTACGTCGCCGCACTCTGGTGCACCTACCAATCCGGTACCTACATTGTTTTTGCTTTTATCAAGCGTGCCAACGTTACGTGGATTGCTGTAATGGTCAATAACTTTATCTGAATAAGCCATAATTTTTAATTTGTTAATTGGTTAATTTGCTGATTTGTTAATGAGACAATTTGCTAATTAGCCGAATATGTAATTAATGTAATGTTTTATTTAATATTTTGATTTCAAAAGTTGTTAATTAATTTTTATTTCGTTTACTAATTATCTCATTAACAAATTAGCAAATTGTAAAATTGCCTAGTGTTCTACCCACTCTACTTTATCCAAGTCGATACCTTCTTTAAACATTTCCCACAGCGGAGAAAGATCACGAAGGTGGTTAACCGCTTTTTTAGTTTGTGCAATGGCAAAATCTACTTCTTCTTCGGTGGTAAATCTACCTAACCCAAAACGTATTGAAGAGTGTGCCAAATCATCAGAAAGGCCTAAACTTTTTAATACGTAAGAAGGTTCTAATGAAGCCGAAGTACAAGCCGAGCCAGATGATACCGCTAAATCTTTCATCGCCATCATCAAACCTTCGCCCTCAACATATTTAAAAGAGATATTGGCAGTATGCGGTAAACGATGTTGTACGTTTCCGTTTACATAGCTTTCTTCTAATTCGGTTAAAGCACTTTCCAGTTTATCGCGTAAAGCGGATAAACGCTTGGCATCTTTTTCCATATCCTGAGCGCAAATTTCGCAGGCTTTACCAAAACCAACAATGCCGGCTACGTTTAGCGTACCAGAACGCATACCGCGTTCGTGACCACCACCGTCCATTTGTGCAGTTACTTTTACTCTTGGATTTTTACGGCGTACATATAAAGCACCTACACCTTTAGGTCCATACATTTTGTGTCCAGTAAAAGCCATAATGTCTATACCATCGGCATCTACATTTACCGGAATTTTACCAACCGCTTGAGTACCATCGGTCATGAATAAAGCACCGTGCTTGTGCGCAATGGCCGAAATTTCTTTAATTGGCTGAATAACGCCTATTTCATTATTGCCATACATGATACAAACCAAAATGGTTTTCTCTGTCATGGCTGCCTCCAGTTCTTTTAAATCAATTAAACCGTCAGATTTAACTTCAAGATAAGTAACCTGTGCGCCTTGTTTTTCGAGGTGTTTGCAAGTATCTAAAACCGCTTTGTGCTCTGTAGTACAGGTAATAATATGGTTACCCTTATCCTGATACATTTCAAAAACACCTTTAATACCCAGATTATCACCTTCGGTAGCACCAGAAGTAAAGATGATTTCTTTTTCATTGGCACCAATTAGTTTGGCAACCTGCTCACGGGCATAATCAACGCCTTCTTCTGCAGCCCAGCCAAAAGCATGGTTACGGCTTGCCGAATTCCCGAATTTTTCTGTAAAATAAGGCATCATCGCTTCCAAAACACGAGGGTCCATGGGCGTGGTGGCATTGTTATCGAAATATAAAGGTAGTTTCATCGGTATTATTTAGATTCAGTTTAAATTCAATTACAAAGATAGAAAAAACATTTTTCAGAAAACAGATATCAGGATAGGTTTATCGCCATAAAATCGTCATTTTTGTGACAAAGATCACAAAATGAAAAACATCGAACATATTGGTATTGCGGTAAAGAATTTAGCCGATAGTTGCGAATTGTATGAACGTTTATTAGGTGTTAAACACTATAAAGTAGAAAATGTTGACTCGGAGCAGGTAGCTACTGCTTTTTTTAAAGTGGGCGAAAATAAAATTGAACTGTTGGAAGCTACCGGTGAGCAAAGCGCCATCCATAAATTTATAGAGAAGCGGGGAGAGGGTATTCATCATTTGGCTTTTAAAGTGGATGATATTTTAGCAGAAATGGAACGCCTTAAAAAGGAAGGATTTACGCTTTTAAATGACCGACCTAAACCGGGTGCAGATAACAAATTGGTGTGTTTTGTGCATCCCAAAGATGCAAATGGTGTGCTCATTGAACTCTGCCAGGAAATAAAATCTTAATATTTCTTTCTTTTTACTTTTAACTTTTGACTTTATCCCCTATATTTGCACCTCTTAAATAGAAATTGAAATACGATGAAAGCAGATTTACATCCAGCAAATTATAGATTAGTAGTTTTTAAAGACCTGTCTAACGACTACGCTTTTTTAACTAAATCATGCATTGATACCAAAGAAACCGTTAAATGGGAAGATGGTAACGAATATCCATTAGTTAAACTGGAGATTTCTCATACTTCGCATCCGTTCTTTACCGGTAAGATGAAATTAGTAGATACCGCTGGTCGTATCGACAAATTTAAAACCCGTTACGCTAAGAAATAAGCGAAAGCTAATTAATAACGAAGTCCCGGCTCAACAGTCGGGACTTTTTTTATTTTTGTTACATGAGGATTATTCTTTTTGATGACCAAAGCCGTGAAAGTCTGCTACCCCTGACTTTTACCCGTCCCGTTGCCGATTTACGTGTAGGAATTTTAACCATTGCCGAAAAATGGGCCAAAAGATTTTCCAATCAGCCGGTATCTTTTTTAACTGCCGATTATCTGCAAGCCAAATTTCCATTAGCCTTTGATGCCGATAATTTGCTAATCAATGGCTCGGTTTGCCCGGATGAAGAATTGCTAGCCCAATTAAATGCTTTGCAAAATGGTGAGGCCTTATCGGCCGATGGCCTATTATTAGGTGTTCGTTTAACTGCTGACGGAGTTTTAGCCTTCAATTTTAATAATAGTTCAGCATACAAGCTAATAATTTACGGTCAGCCTTTTACTAAAATTACTTTTCCGGAAGATGTTTTCAAACTCAACGATGCGGAACTGCGTAAAGACTTTAAATTAATTACCGCCGGAAGAAAATCTGCTTCAATTAGCGCTACCAATACCATTTTAGGAACCGATTTTTTTGCTGAAGAAGGCGCCACAGCAGAATGTGCTACTTTTAACACGCTCGAAGGCCCCATTTATTTAGCGGCAAACACCCAAGTTTGGGAAGGCAGCCATATCCGAGGCTCTTTCGCTTTGTGCGAATATTCGCAGGTGAAAATGGGCGCTAAAATTTACGGACAAACCACCATTGGTCCGCATTGCCGGGTAGGCGGCGAAGTGAGTAATTCGGTATTTCAGGCTTATTCATCGAAAGGCCACGAAGGCTTTTTAGGCAATTCTGTTTTGGGCGAATGGTGCAATATTGGCGCCGATAGCAATAATTCTAATTTGAAGAACAATTATACCGAGGTTAAATTGTGGGATTATAACAAGCAGAGTTTCCGTAAAACCGGTTTGCAGTTTTGCGGCTTAATTATGGCCGACCATGCCAAATGCGGCATCAATACCATGTTTAATACCGGCACGGTGGTGGGTGTTAGTGCCAATGTGTTTGGTGCCGGCTATCCGCGTAATTTTATCCCCGATTTTTCATGGGGAGGTCCGCAAGGCCTGGAAGTTTATCCATTAAACAAAGTTTTTGAAACCGCCGAAAAGGTTTTTGAACGCCGTAATCGCGAATTCGACCAAATAGAAAAAGATATTTTAACACATATTTTTGAAATTACACAAACCCATCGGAGGTTTTAATTCCCTCCATTTAAAAAATATATGAGAAAGAAAATTGTTGCCGGAAACTGGAAAATGAACCAGGACTTTATTTCAGGAACTGCCTTGTTTTCAGAGGTATTAACCATGGTGCAGGATGAAGTGATAGGAAACCAGGAAGTTGTGGTATGCCCGCCTTTTATCCATTTAAATGCTTTAGCATCCTTATCTAAAAACGTTTCCAACGTATTTGTTGGCGCTCAAAATTGCCATCAGGCAGAAGCCGGAGCTTATACCGGAGAGGTATCTGCCTCAATGATTCAATCGGTAGGAGCGCAATACGTAATTTTGGGACATTCTGAACGCCGCCAGTATTTCGGAGAGAACGAAGCACTTTTAGCCGAAAAGACCAATACCGTTTTAAAAAACAATTTAAAACCGATTTTCTGTATCGGCGAAACCCTCCAGGAACGCGAATCGGGTAAATATATGGACGTGATTGCCAACCAGTTAAATGGTGGCGTATTTCATTTAAGTGCCGAAGAATTTAAAAAAATAGTATTGGCTTACGAGCCGGTTTGGGCTATTGGCACCGGTTTAACCGCCTCGCCAGAGCAAGCGCAGGAAGTACATGCGGCTATCCGCAATTTAATTGCTCAGAAATATGATGCCGCTTTAGCGGATGAAATCACCATTTTGTATGGCGGTAGCTGTAACCCTAAAAATGCAGCCGAATTATTTGCTCAGCCAGATATTGATGGCGGATTAATTGGTGGTGCATCGCTAAAATCTCGTGATTTTGTAGACATTGTTAAAGCCTTTAATAGTTAATGAGCTACCGCGAATTAGTATTTACAAAAATTGCCGGTGAAGATTATCACCAGGATATTTTGATTGGCGAACTGGCCGAAATGGGTTTTGATACTTTTGAAGACACCGAAAACGGGTTTAAGGCTTATATTCCAACAGCTCAGTTTGATGAGCAGGCTTTGCAAAACCTGCTTAAATTTAACGAGGAACAGTATACTTTTACTTACCAAGTAAACAGCATTGAACAAAAAAACTGGAACGAAGTATGGGAAAGCAATTTTGAACCTATTACTATTGCCAAGCAGATTTATGTGCGGGCTACTTTTCACGAAGCACATCCTGAATTTCCATTTGATATTGTGATTGACCCTAAAATGTCTTTTGGTACGGGGCATCATCAAACCACTTCTTTAATGATGGAGATGATGCTGGAAGAGGATTTTAAAGGTAAAAAAGTATTGGATATGGGTTGTGGAACGGCAATTCTGGCCATTTTAGCTCAAAAATTAGGGGCTACTCAGCTTGATGCCATAGATTATGATCCTATTTGTTATGATAGCACTTTAGAAAATGCACAATTGAATCATGCACCTGAAATACGTGCTTTTTGTGGTTCTAAAGAAGCGATTCCAAACGAAAAATACGATATCATCTTAGCCAATATCAACCGCAATATTTTGCTTGACCAGTTGGAGGCATATGCTGCCGTACTCATCCCGGAAGGAAAACTCTACTTAAGTGGTTTTTATGAGCACCCGGATTTGGAAATTATAAGCGAAAAAGCAAAAATTTTAGGTTTGACTTACCAGGAGCATCGGGTAAATAAAGACTGGACAGCAGCTAAATTCATTAAATAAAATTATGCGTGTACATTTTATAGCAATTGGAGGCAGTGCGATGCACAACCTGGCCATTGCCCTGGCCAAAAAAGGCTATCAGGTTACAGGTTCTGACGATGTTGTGAATGAACCGTCTAAATCGCGGTTAGCCCGATTTGATATTTTACCCTCAGAGATGGGATGGTATCCGGAAAAAATTACGACAGATTTAGATGCCGTAATTTTGGGCATGCATGCCCGGATTGATAATCCTGAGTTATTAAAAGCCCAGGAATTAGGCTTGCGTGTTTATTCCTATCCGGAATATATTTACGAACAATCTAAAAACAAAACCCGGGTGGTAATTGGCGGAAGCCATGGTAAAACCACCATTACTTCTATGATTTTGCACGTGCTGCAATTTGCCGGCAAAGATTTCGACTATTTAGTAGGCGCACAGCTTGAAGGCTTCGACACCATGGTGAAAATTACTGAGGAAGCGCCCATCATTATCATAGAAGGCGATGAATACCTGGCTTCGCCGATAGACAGACGGCCTAAATTTCATTTATATCAAGGCCATATTGGGGTAATTAGCGGTATAGCCTGGGATCATATCAATGTTTTTCCAACCTGGGAATCTTATATCAAACAATTTGATTTGTTTATTGATACGTTGCAAGCAGATGGCTCGCTGATTTATTGTGAGCAGGATGCTGAGCTGAAAAATTTGGTAGAACAAAAACAAACCACGGTTGAAAAACTGGGATATGATTTGCCAGCCTTTGTAATTGAGCAAGGGATAACCTACCTAAAAACTGAAAATGGCCGGGTTGAACTTGAAATTTTTGGTGAACATAACTTGCTTAATTTGACTGCTGCCCGAAAGGTTTGCGAAAAACTTGGCATTTCTTCCGATATTTTTTATCAGGCAATAGCCACTTTTAAAGGTGCCGCCCGCCGTTTAGAAGTGATTGGAAAGTCGGATTCCTGTGCCATTTATAAAGATTTTGCACATTCTCCATCCAAATTAAAGGCAACCATACATGCGGTTAAACAACAATTTCCGACAAGAAATTTAATTTCAGCGATAGAATTGCACACATTTAGTAGTTTAAACGCCGAATTTTTGAAAGAATATTCTGGAACAATGGATGAGGCCGATGAGCCAATTGTGATTATTGACCAAAATACTTTTAGGCAAAAACAAATGGAACCTTACGACGAAAATGTCGTAAAAAAGTCATTTAATAACGATAGATTAAAATTTTTTGATAATTTTGAAATATTTGAAACATATTTGAACTCTATTCCTTTTAATGATAAGAACCTATTACTCATGAGTTCGGGTAATTTTGGAGGAATGGATTTAGAAAAATTGAAAAATAAATTATTAAAAATCTAAACTTTTAATTAATTTTATATCACACCAATCATTGCAATAAAATGAAAACATTAGGCAAAAAAATCAGACTACTGAGACATCAGCGGTCTTGGAGCCAGGAAGATGTAGCTAAACAATTAGATATTTCTATTCCGGCTTTCTCTAAAATTGAAACCGGTATTACCGATGTAAACCTTTCTCGTTTAGAACAAATCTCTACATTATTTGGGATGAGCATTGTTCAACTATTAACGTTTAACGATACCGAAGAGCAAGAAAAGTACAATAATGAGGTAGATGTTTTAACCAAGAAATTGCAGGAACGTGAAACCGATGTTATTGAATTACAGAAAAAAGTAATTGATTTGTACGAAGAATTGCGTCGTGCAAAAGTAATGGCTTAATT
>CAZFAE010000003.1:0-64790 GCA_964516035.1 uncultured Sphingobacterium sp. | reverse complement strand
TCATTAAAATCGCCCACCCAGGAAAGTTCCAGTTCTTGATATTGCTTTTTCGGCATCACATATTGCTTCAGCTGTATAAATAAAGCCGACTCAAGTCCATGCTTTTGAAAGGTAGTTTTAGTGCCCATTACAATGGCCCGCATTCGCGAAACGCCTTTCCATTTGTTATAAAGAAATTGAATTTTCTGCCATAAGCCCATCTTCCCATTAAAAGATTTGATTAACTGGTTAGCATCGGGGAGTATAACTACAAATGAAGCTGGTTCGTTGTTTACGTAGGCAAACCAAATTAGTTTTTCATCCATAATGGCCTTCATTTTACGGAAGCTCTCCAGTACTACGGGTTTTGTTAGGGGCACAAAGTTTTCAAAATCTTTCCAGGCTTCATTATAAATTTCCAGGAAATCATCTGCAAAACGGTCAAATTGGCTGGCTTTAAGATGTTCGAAACGGTAGCCGGGTTTTTGAGCCACCCATTCGGCAATTTTGGTAAATCGCTCAGGAAAAGGTTTATTCAGGTCGAGGTGATTAGTAATTTGTTCGTAAACCGTGGTAAAGCCGTAATCTGTAAAAAATGAATGATAATAAGGCTTATGGTAATTCATGCCGTAAGATGGCGGTGTAAAACCTTCTACCAACAATCCCCAAAAAGTATCGTTTTCGCCAAAATTTATGGGCCCTTCCATTGCTTTCATGCCTTTTTTGGTCAGCCAGTTTTGGGCTGCATCAAAAAGTAAATCTGCTGCTTTTTTATCTTCAATACACTCAAAAAAGCCTATGCCGCCGGTGGGTATATCGTGCTGATAAGCCTTTTTCTCGTTGATAAAAGCGGCTACTCGGCCAATTAATTCCCCCTTATCAGATTTTAAAATCCATCGCGTACAAACGCCATGTTCAAAAAAACTATTGTTTTTGGGGTCAAAAACTGCCTTTAAATCGGTATCTAACGGGCAAACCCAATTGGAGTCATCCTGATAAATAATGCGGGCAACATTTAAAAAATCGGTTTCGTCTTGAGGGCTTTTAACTTCGGTAAGCGTCATAGGAGGTAAGTATACAAAAAAGCACCCGATGTGAATCGGATGCCCAAGAAATTTTATTTATTTTGTTTAGTAGTCGTCATCTTCGTCATCCAAAGGGTCTAAGCCATCCAAATCGTCTAGCTCATCCATCGGTAAGTCAAAATCCTCGTCATCTTCATCAGATAGTAAAGGCTTGTCAGGTTCTTCCTGATTATTCTTTAAAACTGATTTTTTCTGGGCTTGCGAGACACTTTTTTTAGTGACTGTTTTTTTTGGCGTTTTCATCAGCGTTTAAAATCTAATTGTTAAGCTAAATTTAAGAAGATTTTGTAATCAATGAACTGAAAAGAAATTTTTTTGAAAAAATAACGATGAATTATTCCGTTTGTTCGCCGATAGTATTGGTTTCGGCTAAAATTTCTTTCAATTGGGGCAAATCGGCCAGGTTGTTTAAACCGAAATAATCCATAAATAAGCTGCTGGTATGGTATAAAAGCGGTTTGCCCACGGTATCGGCTTTGCCGGAAATGCCAATTAATTCTTTTTCTAATAGTTTTTGAACGGTATAATCGCAGTTTACACCTCGTATTTGCTCAATTTCCAGTTTGGTAATGGGCTGCCGGTAGGCGATAATAGCCAAAGTTTCTAAGGCCGCCTGGCTTAGTTTCTTTTTAGAGCGATGTATTTGTAATTGCTTAACAGTTTTATGAAATTCTTTTTTGGTGAGAAAAACATAACCGCCGGCAAGCTGTACCAATTCAATAGCCATTTCTGCCTGGGCGTATTTTTGCTTAATGGCATCAATGGCATTATTCAGGTCTGAAGTGCTTAGGTTTATTTCTAAGGCAGCTTCTGTTACCGATTTAATTTCATCCAGGCTGATGGCCTGTTCGGCACAGAAAATAAGGGCTTCAATATGTTGGGCTAGTGCTTCCATTTAAGAAGGGCAAATTAAGTAATTCAGTAAATTAAAGCCAAATCTAGATTTAGTAATTAATTACCTGCTCTTCAATTTGCTCCGGCAAATCGCGAAATTCGTATTGCTGAGTTCGTAATTGTGGTTCAAAACCAGCTTCTAAAATGGCTTCCTGAATGCCTTTGGCGGTAAAGCGGTGAGGCGCTCCGGCAACCGAAACCACATTTTCTTCAATCATAATAGAGCCAAAATCGTTGGCGCCGGCATGCAGGCAAATTTGGCCTACCTGCTTACCCACAGTTAACCACGATGCCTGAATATTTTTAATATTGGGCAGCATAATGCGGCTCAAGGCAATCATCCGGATATATTCGTCGCTGCTTACCTGGTTGGTAATACCCCGTACTTTTTTCAATAAAGTACCGTCATCCTGAAAAGGCCATGGAATAAAAGCAATAAAACCTTTGGCATGCTCGGGTTTTTCCGCTTGCACCTGACGTAACCAAACCAAATGCTCAAAACGTTCTTCTAAAGTTTCAATATGGCCAAACATCATGGTGGCCGAAGTGGTTATGTTTAACTGATGGGCTGCCCGCATTACATCCAGCCATTCCTGGCCGCCGCATTTGCCTTTAGAAATTAATCGGCGAACGCGGTCGTTCAAAATTTCGGCTCCTGCACCTGGTAAAGAGTCTAACCCGGCTTCCTGTAAAGCCTTTAAAACTTCGGTATGGCTCAAACCTTCCAGTTTGGCAATATGCGCTATTTCGGGTGGGCCTAAAGAGTGTAATTTTAAATTAGGATATAAGTCTTTGAGTTGTTTGAACAAATCGACATAAAATTGTAAACCCAAATCCGGGTGATGTCCGCCCTGCAATAAAAGCTGGTCGCCGCCATAGCGGAAAGTTTCTTCAATTTTAATTTTATAGGTTTCAATATCGGTAATATAGCTCTCGTCGTGTCCGGGGCGGCGGAAAAAATTGCAGAATTTGCAATTGGCAATGCACACATTGGTGGTATTAACATTCCGGTCAATAATCCAGGTTACCTTATTATGCGGTACTTGCTTTTTACGCAGTTCGTTGGCCACATACATTAAATCGGCGGTAGAAGCCTCTTTAAAAAGAAAAAGGCCTTCTTCGGCAGATAAAAATTCAAATTGTAAGGCCCGGCCCAGGAGTGCTGAAATATCCATTTGCGAACAAATATACATAGTCTAAAGATTAGCAGGCTTTTCAATCAAACAATTATGACTGAGCTTTGATAAAATATTTTTGTGTGGGAACGTTATTTAAAGAGGCCGCCTTTTTTAAATCATTAACTTTGCAACAATCTAATAAATATGGTAGAATTTCAACGTTTCACTTTAGCCAACGGCTTGCGGGTTTTGGTACATGAAGACCCCACCACACCGATGGCTGTTTTAAATATTTTGTACGATGTAGGTGCCCGGGATGAAAATCCCAATCAAACCGGCTTTGCCCATTTATTTGAGCATTTGATGTTTGGTGGCTCTGTAAATATTCCATCGTACGATGAACCTTTACAGCGTGTGGGCGGAGAGAATAATGCCTTTACCAGTAACGATATTACCAATTATTACATCACGCTGCCGGCGGTTAACTTAGAAACTGCTTTTTGGTTGGAGAGTGACCGTATGCTGAGCTTAGCCTTTTCAGAAAAAAGCCTCGAAGTACAGCGAAACGTAGTTATTGAAGAGTTTAAACAACGTTATTTAAATCAGCCTTACGGCGATGTTTGGTTAAAATTGCGTCCGCTGGCTTACCAAAAACATCCATATCAATGGGCAACCATTGGTAAAGAACTTTCTCATATTGAAAATGCAAGAATGGAAGATGTAAAAGCCTTCTTTCATAAATATTATATCCCATCAAATGCCATTATGGTGGTTGGCGGTGCAGTAAAAACTTCCGAAGTAAAACAATTGGCCGAACGCTGGTTCGGACCCATCCCGGGAGGAGAAAAACCGCTTAGAAGTTTACCTGTTGAGCCGCCTCAGGAAGAAGCCAGACAACAAACGGTAACAGCAAACGTGCCCTTAAATGCCATTTATAAAGCATTTCATATGCCGGCCCGTACAGATATTGGGTACCATGCTGCAGATTTAATGTCTGATATTTTATCACGGGGAAATTCATCTCGCTTATACCGCAACTTGTTAAAAGAGCAGCAATTATTTTCTGATATCAATGCCTATCACTTGGGCAGCAACGACCCCGGATTGATGGTGGTAGAAGGCAAACCTTCGCCCAAAGTAAGCATGGAAGAAGCCGAATTGGCTATTTGGGCTGAACTGGACAAAATTAAAGCTGATTTAGTAGCTGATGATGAGTTGAATAAAGTGAAAAACAAACTGGAATCGACCATGGTTTTTTCAGAAATGAGTTTGCTCGATAAAGCCATGAATTTGGCCTATTTCGAATTATTAGGCGATGCCGAAGACTTAAACCGGGAAGTAGAAAAGTATCTGGCAGTAACACCCGAAGAAATTAGGGTACAGGCCAGAAAAATATTTAATCCCGAAAATACCTCTACCTTATACTATTTAGCCAATAAGAATGATTAACCGGAGTGTAGCACCCGCATTTAGGGAAGTAGAACAAGTAGCGCTTTTAAAGGCTGCTGCTTTCAAATTAGATAACGGCTTGCCTGTTTTTGAGGTAAATGCCGGAACTCAGGAACTGGTTAGGATCGAATTCATTTTTGAAAACGTAGGATGGAATCCTCAAAAACCTTTACAAGCTTTTGTTACTAATTCCCTCTTGCAGGAAGGAACTTCTGAATATACCTCTGCAGAACTGGCCGAAAAATTAGATTATTACGGCGCTTTTTTGCAAAAAGAATTTAGTTTCGACCACTCGAGTGTGGTTTTATTCTCTTTAAACAAGCATTTGTCCTCGGTATTGCCTTTGGTAAAAGCCATGCTCACCGATGCTATTTTTCCGCAGCACGAGCTGGATACTTTTGTGCGTAATCAGAAAGAAAGATTAAGTGTTAATCTCGAAAAAAACGATTTTGTAAGCCGTAGGCTATTCAGCCAGATATTATTTAAAGAAACACTTTACGGGCACGCTTCGCAGCCGGCAGATTACGATAACCTGCAACGAGAAGATTTGATAGCATATTACCAATCTGCTTACCAGCCCGCCAATTGTACCATTGTGCTTTCGGGACATATTTCTTCACAAACCCATAAACTGCTAAATAAAGAATTTGGTAATTCTTGGAATTCGGTAGCCAATCCGCATAAAAACGAATTTGCCTTTTTGACCGGCCCGGGAATAGAACACTTGGTTTATAAGCCCGATGCCATTCAGTCAGCCATTCGTATCGGCCAGTTATCTATTAACCGTACCCATCCGGATTTTCCTGCATTTCAGGTTTTAAATACCATTTTGGGAGGTTATTTTGGTTCCCGATTAATGGCCAATATTAGAGAAGATAAAGGCTATACCTATGGCATAGGTTCGGCTTTGGTTTCTCTGCAAAATGCCGGATATTTCTTTATCGCCTCTGAAGTAGGCACCGATGTTTGCGGAGCAGCTATTAATGAAGTGGAAAAAGAGATTCGCCAATTACGGATTGAATTGGTGAGCGAAGAAGAATTGCATCTGGTGCGTAATTACATGATGGGTTCATTGCTTGGCAGCCTCGAAAATGCCTTCTCTCATGCCGATAAATTCAAGAATGTTTACTTTTTTGGATTGGGATACGATTATTACGACCGTTATGTGCAAACACTGCGAAATATCCGTCCGGAAGATATCTTAAATCTGGCCAATGAATACCTCAATTTCGATAAATTCGAAAAAGTGATAGTTGGCAAGAAGTAAATTCGTGATTTTCAGAAAAAAGCGATAGCTTTGCCTGGCAAATAATACTTCTAAACTATTGTTTGCTATGGAGCTAGACCCTCAAAAATTTGTTGCCGAAGGACTCACTTACGACGACGTACTTTTAATCCCCGCTTATTCTGAAGTTTTACCTCGTGATGTGGACACCAGCACTTGGTTAACCCGCAAAATCCGGTTAAACATTCCAATTGTTTCTGCCGCTATGGATACCGTAACCGAATCTGGTTTGGCTATTGCCATTGCACAGGCCGGCGGATTGGGTATGCTGCACAAAAACATGAGCATTGCTGCCCAGGCAGACGAAGTGCGCAAAGTTAAACGTTCAGAAAGTGGCATGATCCAAGATCCGGTTACGCTTTTAGAAAACGCTTTAGTAAGCGATGCCTTTCAAATTATGAAAGAATTCAAAATTGGAGGCATACCGGTGATCAATGCCGATAAAAAATTGGTGGGCATCATCACCAATCGCGATTTACGCTTTCAGAAAGACATGAAAAAAGCTGTAAGTGAGGTAATGACCAAAGAAAATCTGGTTACTGCTCCATTAGGCACCACCTTAATGCAAGCCGAAATCATCCTCCAGGATTATAAAATAGAGAAATTACCCATCGTAGACCAAAAAGGTATTTTGGTGGGATTAATTACTTTCAAAGACATTCAAAAATTTAAAAACTTCCCTAAAGCCTGTAAAGACGAGCAGGGCCGTTTGCGTGTAGGCGCAGCCGTTGGCGTTACCGCCGATACCATGGCTCGTGTGGATGCACTCGTAAAAGCAGGTGTAGATGTAATTGCAATTGATACCGCTCACGGGCATTCTAAAGGCGTAATTACTCAATTAAAAGAAGTTAAAGCCAAGTACCCCAATCTGCAGGTTATTGCCGGAAACATTGCCACCGGAGCGGCTGCCAAAGCTTTGGCCGATGCCGGTGCAGATGCAGTTAAAGTGGGTATAGGTCCAGGTTCAATTTGTACCACCCGCATTATTGCCGGAGTAGGAGTCCCTCAGTTATATGCCGTTTACGAATGTGCCAAAGCCCTAAAAGGTACCGGCGTGCCGGTTATCGCTGATGGCGGAATTAAGCATACCGGAGATATTGCAAAAGCCATTGCGGCAGGTGCAGGTTCTATTATGGCAGGCTCTTTATTTGCCGGCGTAGAAGAATCTCCGGGCGAAACCATTATTTACGAAGGCCGTAAGTTTAAATCATACCGCGGAATGGGTTCTATTGAAGCGATGGAACAGGGGTCTAAAGACCGTTATTTCCAAGATGTTGAAGATGATATCAAAAAATTAGTACCCGAAGGCATTGTTGGCCGGGTGCCATTTAAAGGCAGTTTAGCCGAAGTTACTTATCAATTCATCGGCGGATTGAAAGCCAGTATGGGTTATTGCGGTGCCGCCACTATCGAAAAATTACAGGAAGCGCAATTTGTGAGAATTACCGCTGCCGGCATTCGCGAAAGCCACCCACACGATATTACCATTACCAAAGAAGCACCCAATTACAGCCGATAAATGAAAAGTATTTGCGTTTTCTGCGGGTCTAACTTTAACGGCGACCCTATACTTAGAAAAGCCATCGAAGATTTGGCCATTCAATTTGTTGAAAAAGACATTACCCTCATTTTTGGCGGCGGCCGGGTAGGAGTAATGGGCTTAATAGCCGATGAAGTGTTGAAACGAGGTGGTAAAGCCATTGGCGTAATTCCGGAGTTTTTGATGAATAAAGAAGTGGGCCACAGCGGGCTTACCGAATTAATTATTACCGAAAACATGCATCAGCGTAAGCAAAAAATGGCAGACCTTTCTGATGGAGTAATTACTCTGCCGGGCGGTTATGGCACTTTAGAAGAATTTTTCGAGGTTTTAACCTGGCTGCAACTCGGCTTGCACCATAAGCCTATCGGTTTGTTAAATGTGGGCGGTTTTTACGACCCATTATTGCTGCAAATGGATAAAATGGTAGAGCAAAAATTTTTAAAACCGATTAATCGTGATTTGGTTTTAAGTGAGGTAGATGCTGCAAGTTTAATAACCCAAATGGCAGCTTTTGATATACAGCCCGATGAGGTTTGGTTTAAAGATCGGAACCTGACTTAAGCTATTTAAGTTTTTTGTGAGATTAAATAGTCTAAATCATTGATTTGGAACGGTTTTTGCAGTACTAAAAATATCCAATTTGTTGCAAATCTTTTACTAAAATCCACAAACTAATCGCAGTTTTATCGGGTTTAATATTAACTTTGCCCTTTCGCAATTTTATACAGTATTCCAAATTTTAAATGAGACAACTCAAAATAACGCAATCCATTACCAATCGTGAATCACAGTCGCTAGACAAATACCTTCACGAAATTGGTAAAGTTGATCTAATTACTGCTGAAGAAGAAGTAATTCTGGCACAGAAAATCAGAGAAGGAGATCAGGCGGCTTTAGAACGTTTAACCAAAACCAATTTACGTTTCGTGGTATCTGTTGCAAAGCAGTACCAAAATCAAGGTTTAACCCTTGGCGACTTAATTAACGAAGGTAACCTGGGTTTGATTAAAGCAGCCAAGCGTTTTGATGAAACCAAAGGTTTTAAATTTATTTCTTATGCCGTTTGGTGGATTCGTCAATCTATTTTGCAGGCCATTGCCGAGCAAAGCCGTATTGTACGTTTACCTTTAAACCAGGTAGGTTCTTTAAGTAAAATCAGTAAAGCGTTCTCTAGATTAGAGCAGGAATTTGAACGCGAACCTTCTCCGGAAGAATTGGCAGATATGCTGGAAACTACGGTAGAGAAAATTTCTGACACCTTAAGCAATTCCGGCCGACATGTTTCTATGGATGCGCCATTTGTTCAAGGCGAAGAGAATACCTTGTTAGATGTTTTGGAAAACAAAGATCCCGAAACAGATAGCAGCTTAATCAACGAATCATTATCGGAAGAGATCAGAAGATCTTTATCAACCCTAACGGACAGAGAAAGAGAGATCGTAGTTTTATTCTTTGGATTAAGCACCAGTCAGCCTTTATCACTCGAGGAAATTGGCGAGAAGTTTAACCTAACCCGAGAGCGTGTTCGACAAATTAAAGACAAAGCTTTACAACGATTACGACATACATCGCGAAGCAAAATTTTAAAATCATATTTAGGATAACAGGAAATCGGGCCAGCGCCCGATTTTTTTGTTTATAACATATTGTACATTATACACTTCTTAAAAACTTATACTTCAAGCACACTCCCTATTTTATGAATCAGCAGTACGAAACCGAGTTTAACAACTGGGTTGAAAAAGAAAAAAAAGCGATCGAGTTAATTAATGTAGTAGGTAAATTGTGGTTCGACCGTTCCATTGAACTGATTTTATTCAGAAAACCGCTGTTTGATGTGGGCAGCAGCGAAATACTAGCCCATCATCATTATGCTCGCCAGCTAACTGGTAAAGAGATTTCTATTCATGAAACATTAGCCTTGGCTCAGGCCATTGCAGCATCTAATCTTGCTCCATCCAGAATTGATATGGGGCGTTTAGCTGTTGAGTGGCTTAATGAAGGTGCAAGATTTGCCTCTGCACACGATTTTGTATTGGCTAAGCTCGCCAAATATGTGGGTAAAGATAAAATGCAGTTAAAATCAAAGGATGTGGTTCTATTCGGCTTTGGCCGTATTGGCCGTATTGCGGCCCGCGAATTGATTTTACAGGCCGGTAAAGGCGAACAACTGCGATTGAGAGCCATTGTAACCAGAACGTATAGTGATGAAGAATTAACTAAACGAGCCGAATTATTGCGTACCGATTCAGTGCATGGAGCATTTACGGGAACTATCATCGAAGATTTTAAAAACAAAGCCCTGATCATTAACGGCCAAATCGTTTATTTCATCATGGCCAAAAATCCAGAAGAGATAGATTACACCCAATACGGAATTAAAGACGCTTTAATTATTGACAATACCGGCGTTTTTAGAGATCGGGAAGGATTAAGCAAGCACCTGGTTGCTAAAGGAATCAGCAAAGTATTATTAACGGCTCCGGGCAAAGGCGATATTCCTAATATTGTGCATGGCATTAACCACCAGGAGCACGCTGCTGACGAAACTATTTTCTCTGCGGCATCATGTACCACCAATGCCATTATTCCGGTTTTAAAAGTAATATCTGATGCCTTGGGTATTGAAAAAGGCCATATAGAAACGGTGCATTCTTATACCAACGACCAGAATTTATTGGATAATTACCATAAAAAATACCGCCGTGGACGTTCTGCAGCGCTAAATATGGTAATTACCGAAACCGGAGCCGATAAAGCCGTGGCCAAAGTATTACCTCATTTAACAGGTAAATTAACCGGAAATGCCGTTCGGGTACCCACGCCGGATGTTTCTCTGGCTATACTCAATCTCACTTTAGACCGGGTGACCACAAAAGAAGAATTAAAATCCATATTAACCCAAGCTTCACTTTATGGTAATATGGTAGAACAAATAGAATATTCCATTTCCAACGAATTGGTTTCGAGCGATCTGGTTGGGAACAGTCACGCTTCCATTATTGATGGTCCTGCAACCATACTTTCCGCCGACGGAAAATCGGCCGTATTATATATTTGGTACGATAACGAATACGGTTATACCCGTCAAGTGGTGCGACTGGCTAAAGCTGTTTCGGGAGTTATTCGTTTAACTTATTATTAATTCTCATGGCCCCGGGTTTAAGCCTGGGGCTATAGTTAAAACCAAGCAGCTTGTTTTTGGTTTATTGTTCATGGATATAAACCATTACGATCAATTAAGTCCGGCCGAAGCTATTGCGTATCAAAATCAATTACGTACCCAAATTGATTTAAGCCCTTTCGGGGATGAAATTAAAACCATTGCCGGCGCAGATATTTCCTTCAACAAATATTCTTCCAAGGTGTATGCCGGTATCGTTGTTTTCTCTTATCCCGATTTACGTATTATCGAAAAAGCCGGTGCGGTAGGCCATGCCGAATTCCCTTATATTTCTGGATTGTTGGCTTTCCGAGAAGTGCCCACACTGCTTAAAGTTTGGGAATCGCTAGCTCAAAAACCGGATGTTTGGATTTTAGACGGCCAGGGAATTGCGCATCCCCGCCGGATGGGCATTGCCAGTCATTTTGGTGTGATGGCCAATACTGCAACGATAGGCGTAGCCAAAAGCCGTTTATTTGGCCGCTTTGAAGAGCCGGCTTTAGAAGCGCATACTTTCAGTCCGCTGATGGATAAAGGCGAACAGATCGGGGTAGTTTATCGATCTAAAAAGAATTGTAAACCTATTTTTATCTCTCCGGGACACCGGATAAATTTGGAGCAAAGCTTGGGAATAGTACAAAAATGTATCGGCAAATATCGCATTCCAGAACCTACCCGGCAGGCCCATCATTGGGTAAATGAATTGCGAATAAAAGATGCAGGCTCATCAGCTCAAATAATTCTTTTTTAGTTTCGATAATAGAATTTAATAAGTTTTAGCAATTATAAGGTGCGGTCTTCGTTTTAAACTAAAACCGTATTGTTTCTATGAAGCTAAGTAAATTCGTTTATTCAGATTTGCTCCAAAATATTGGTGCAACTATTGAAATCGCCAGACAAAATTCTTACAAAGCCATCAATGCCGAATTGGTTAAAGCCAATTGGGAAATTGGCAGACACATTGTGCAATTTGAGCAAGATGGGCAGGAGCGGGCAGAGTATGGAAGTGATTTATTATCAAGGCTTTCTAAAGATTTACGCATACGATATGGTAAAGGATTTGGCAGACGAAATGTGCTGGATATGCGAAGATTTTATCTTGCTTATCCAATTTGGCAGACAGTGTCTGCCAAATTGAGTTGGAGCCATTTTATTGTGTTATTAGGGATTTCCGATGAAATGGCAAGGAGTTTTTATGAAATTCAATCGATTAATGAAAATTGGTCTAAACGAGAGTTAGAACGTCAGATTGGCACTTCTTTATTCCAACGTATGGCATTAAGTACCGACAAAAAGGGCTTAAAGAAACGGACTAAAGAACTTTATTTTGATTCTCACCCTACAGAAGTTATTAAAGACCCATATGTACTTGATTTTTTAAAAATCCCGCAAAGCAAACAACTCACAGAGAAACAGTTGGAACAAAAAATTATTGATAATCTGCAATTATTTCTTTTAGAATTAGGTAAAGGTTTCACATTTGTGGGCAGGCAGTACCGGATTTCTATACGCAATAAGCATTTTTATGTCGATTTGGTGTTTTATCACCGCATTCTTAAATGCTTTGTACTCATTGATTTGAAAATAAAAGCCGTACAGCATACCGATATTGGACAAATGAATCTTTACCTGAATTTTTTCAAAACCGAAGAGAATGTAAACGGAGATAATGAACCAATTGGAATTATACTTTCGGCAGATAAAGATGAGGTATTGGTGGAGTACGCAACGGGAGGAATCTCCAATAAAATCTTTGTATCTAAATATCAACTCTATCTGCCAGATAAAAAATCATTAAAAAAACAGGTAGAATTTATTCTTGAGAGTAAGTAAAACGGTTT
The DNA here is from genome assembly GCA_964516035.1 of uncultured Sphingobacterium sp. Classification (GTDB taxonomy): domain Bacteria; phylum Bacteroidota; class Bacteroidia; order Sphingobacteriales; family Sphingobacteriaceae; genus JAIPAN01. Next base: position 52,433 of record CAZFAE010000003.1, on the reverse strand, counting down.
GTAAGCACTATTTTTACTTTTATGATTAGTATTCCAATTTATCAGGCAGATGCTTTTACCGACCAGCTGTTCGGCGGAAATCCAGCCGCCGTTTGTCCGCTAAAAGAATGGCTTCCGGAAGCTACCATGCAGCAATTGGCTGCAGAAAATAATCTGGCTGAAACAGCTTTTTTTATCCCCAAAGGGGAGAATTATGGCTTGCGCTGGTTTACGCCAGAATTGGAAATTGATTTATGCGGACATGCCACTTTAGCTACCGCCCATATTATTTTTACGCAATTGGGAGAGCAAAGAGATACCATACTATTTCATACCGAAAAAGCCGGCATATTGAGTGTAAGCCGAAATGGAGATGTATATACTTTGGATTTTCCATCACGTGTGCCCGAAACAGCTGATTTACCGGAAGGTTTGTTGGCCGCTTTGGGCTGTAAACAACCCAAAGAAGTTTTAAAATCGAGAGATTACATGCTGGTATTTGAAACGGAGGCAGAAATTGCAGCCATGAAACCTGATTTTAGTGCTTTAGCTAAAATCCCGATTATGGGAATTATCGTTACTGCGCCGGGAGAAAATAGCGATTTTGTTTCCCGGTTCTTTATTCCTTCGGCTGGTATTAATGAAGACCCGGTTACTGGTTCGGCACATTGCAACCTCATTCCGTATTGGGCCGAAAAATTAAATAAGATTGATTTGCATGCCTACCAGATATCATCCCGTAAAGGAGAGCTTTGGTGCAAACTGCAAGGAGACCGGGTTTTAATGTCGGGTAAAGCTGTGACGTATTTAAAGGGGGAGATTTTTGTTTGGAGTCTTTAGTACATAGTATTTAGTAGTTAGTATTTAGCCTGAATTGATAAAAAATAGGCAAATAGTCTAACTACTAAATACTATGTACTAACTCTACTCTTAGAAATTCGGTTTCAATACATACTTATCGTAGAAACGGAAGATGTGTTCGGCAGCTTCATCGGCAGTATCTACCACACGGAATAGATTTAAATCTTCTTCGTTGATGTTATGCTCACCAAGCAGCATGGTTTGTTTAACCCAATCCATTAATCCGCTCCAGTAAGAACTTCCTACCAAAACAATAGGGAAACGGGCAATTTTACCAGTTTGAATTAAAGTTAAGGCTTCAAACATTTCGTCGAGCGTGCCAAAACCGCCGGGTAACACAATAAACCCTTGCGAATATTTCATGAACATTACTTTGCGGACAAAGAAATAATCGAATTCCAATAATTTATCGCGGTCGATATACCGATTGTGGAACTGTTCAAAAGGCAATTCTATATTCAATCCCACAGATTTACCACCGGCTTCGTAAGCACCTTTATTGGCAGCTTCCATAATACCCGGTCCACCGCCAGAAATAACACCATAACCACGTTCGGTTAGCAATCTGGCACAATCTTCGGCCATTTTATAATAAGGATTTTCATTTTTGGTGCGTGCCGAACCGAAAATGGATACACAAGGGCCAATTCGAGCTAATTTCTCAAATCCATCTACAAATTCGGCCATGATTTTAAAGATTTGCCAAGAATCAGTTACCTTAATTTCTTGCCAGTCTTTGTTTTCAAAAGCACTTCTTATTTTATCTTCACTACTCATAGGGGTATTTTGTTTTTTTTCTAATTAAAATTGGTTGTGTTTGGTACTCGGCTTGCTAATTAAACACAAGCCGGCAAAAGTAATCAATCCGTTGATGAGAATTAATTCGGTGTCGAAAATATATCCGTTTAGTAATGTTTTCGAATTCAAATTCAGGAAATAGCAGATAGCAGGCGAGAAAAGGCAGATAAATGGCACCAATTTATCTCTTAAATCACGTTTTTTTAAGATTAAGCCAAAGCCATATAAACCCAAAAGTGGTCCATAAGTATAAGAAGCTACCGTAAAAATGGCACTTACCACTGCTTTGTTATTCACCGAATTAAATAAGAGGATGACCAGGAATAAAGCGACAGAAAATCCGATATGAACCAAATGACGTGTTTTTACTGCCCCAGATTTGGCCTTGTTTTCTGCTTTATCCATCCCTAAAAAATCTACACAAAAAGAAGTGGTTAAGGCGGTTAAAGCCGAATCGGTGGTGGCAAAAGTGGCTGCCGTTAAGCCCAACATAAAAATAATGGCCGGAATTAATGTGAGGTGATTTAATGCAATTTCAGGGAAAATGAAATCTGTACGTATGGCACCGCTTGCATCGGTTGGAATGGCAATGCCATTTTGCTGGGCATAAATGTACAATAGCGCACCTACACTTAAAAAGAATAGGTTGATAATTACAAAAATGCCGGTAAAAGTGAACATGTTTTTTTGGGCTTCGCCGATGTTTTTACAGCTCAGATTTTTCTGCATTAAGTCTTGGTCTAAACCCACCATGGCCAGGGTAACGAATATGCCGCCAACGATTTGTTTGAGGGCATGGAACTTATTTCCCATAAAATCATCCCAGAAAAAAATCTGTGAATAGCCGCTGTTTTTAACCTGTTCAAAAGCCTGAGGGATGGAAAAGTCCAGGCTTGAACAGATAAAATAAATGGTTAAAAACACAGATAAAACCAGGAATACAGTTTGTAAGGTATCGGTAATGATGATGGTTTTTAAGCCGCCTTTAAAGGTGTACGACCAAATTAATACTAGCGAAAGAAATACGGTTACCCAAAACGGAATTCCGTAAGCATCGAAAATAAAGCGTTGCAAAACAATGGCCACCAAATACAAACGGAAGGCAGAACCGATAGTTCGGCTAATTAAAAAGATACCGGCCGCTGTTTTATAACTGTAAAAACCCAACCGCTGCTCAATATAACTGTAAATAGAAGTGAGTTGCATGCGGTAATACAGCGGCAATAAAATAGTGGCAATCAGGATGAACCCGATGGCATTTCCCAGCACAAATTGAAAGTACTGAAATTGGTCTCCGCTAAGGGCGCCCACTTTTCCGGGTACAGAAATAAAAGTTACCCCAGATAGAGAAGTGCCTATCATGCCAAAGGCTACTAAATACCATTTGGAGTTCCGGTTGGCCAGAAAAAAGGTGTCGTTATCTGAAGAATTTCTGGATGTGAAATAAGAAACTGCGATTAAGAGCAGAAAATATCCGATGATGAATGTTAAGAGTACGGCTGGGGCCATAAATATTTAGTTGGTTAACCTTATAAATGTAGTAAATTAAGTTTTTAAACGCATAAATACCCTGATTAAAAGCTAAATTAGCGCAATGAATTTTTCTTCTAAACTGCTCGAGAACGCAGTACATGAATTTGCAAAATTACCCGGAGTAGGCCAGCGTACCGCATTACGACTGGTTTTACATTTATTAAATCAGCCTTTGGCTGACGTTGAGAAATTTACCGAAACCTTAAACAGGCTGAAACAGGATATCCGCTTTTGCGAAACCTGTAAAAATATTTCAGACCATTTGGTTTGTGAAATTTGCTCTGGAAACAAAAGAGACCATTCGCTGGTTTGTGTGGTAGAAGATACCCGCGATGTGATGGCAATTGAAAATACAGCGCAATATCAGGGTGTTTACCATGTTTTGGGCGGATTAATTTCGCCCATGGACGGCATCGGTCCATCTGATTTAAACATTGATAAATTGGTAGAAAGAGTACAAAGCGGTGAAATTAAAGAAGTAATTCTGGCCCTTAGCGCTACCATGGAAGGGGACACCACGATATTTTTCCTGTATAAGAAATTGAAAGATTTACCGCTACAAATTTCCACCATTGCCCGTGGCATTGCCTTTGGCGGTGAACTGGAATATGTAGATGAAATTACGCTGGGGCGCTCTATTGCTACCCGCATTCCGTACGAAAATTCGCTTTTAAAATAAGTGTTCATGGATTTAAAAAACAAAACAGTTGTCATCACCGGCGCCTCCTCGGGCATTGGCCGGGCCTGTGCCGAATCTTTTGCCAAACGTGGCGCCAATGTGGTTTTAGCCGCTCGCCAATATGTGGTTTTATGCGAATTGACCGAAGCTTTAGAGAAGGAATACGGCATTAAAGCCTTAGCCGTAGCCTGCGATGTAGCCAAAGAAAGCGATTGTGAAGCCTTGATGAATCAAGCCATTGCCACTTTTGGCCGTATTGATGTGTTGATCAACAATGCCGGTATTTCTATGCGGGCTTTATTTAAAGATTTAGACCTTGTGGTGATTAAAAACCTGATGGATGTGAATTTTTGGGGCACAGTGTATTGCACCAAGTTTGCCCTGCCCGAATTGTTGAAAAATCAGGGCTCGGTGGTGGGCGTGTCTTCTATTGCCGGCTATAAAGGTTTGCCGGGCCGTACCGGTTATTCTTCTTCTAAATTTGCCATGAATGGATTTTTAGAGGCCTTAAGAGTAGAAAATCTGAAAACAGGTTTACATGTAATGCTGGCTTCGCCAGGATTTACCGCTTCTAATATCCGTAAAGTAGCTTTGGTAAAAGATGGCTCTGCCCAAGGCGAAACCAGTATGAACGAAGAGGAAATGATGTCGTCTGAACAGGTGGCCGAAATCATCGCCGAAGGCGTGATACAAAGAAAACGCACCCTGATTATGACGGGACAAGGCAAATTGACCGTATTTTTAAGCAAATGGCTTCCAGGCCTTTTAGATAAATTAGTTTATAATCATTTTACAAAAGAAAAAGACCCATTAATTCGATGAAACTCAAAATTACTCTGCTGATGCTTTTCTATATTTCAAGCTTGACTTCTGTGCTAGCCGTTTCTATTAAAATTAAAAAAGACGTGGTTTACCAGGTCGGCAGCAACTCTGTACGTAAACAGCTGGATATTTATTACCCAAAAGATATCAGCCAAGCTAAAGACGTATTGGTTTTTATCCATGGTGGTTCGTGGGATAGCGGTAAAAAAGAAATCTATTGGTGGATGGGCCGCAATTTTGCCAGCAAAAATGTAGTCACGGTAATTATCAATTATCCTTTAGCTCCCGATGCAGGTTACGAAGAAATGGCTTCGGCCAGTGCCTTAGCCATAAAATGGGTAAAAGATTCGGTGGCAAATTATGGCGGTAATCCGGAGCGTATTTTTGCCATGGGCCATTCTGCAGGCGGACATTTGGCTGCCTTAATCGATGTAGACAATCGCTTTTTTGCCGAACAGCAAATCGCAAATCCTTTAAAAGGAATTATTTTAAACGATGGTTTTGGTTTAGATATGGAAGAATATCTGCAAAAAGCTGAAGATAATGTGCAGACTAAAAGCTTTCTCAAAACCTTTACCGAAAACCCTGAAAACTGGAAAAAAGGTTCTCCTTTAACTTATTTCGACCAAATTAAAAACCCTTACCTCATTTTGGTAGGAGGCGAAACTTATCCGGCCATAAAAATCCAATCGAAACGATTGTATGAAAAACTGACGGAGGTGAATAAAGCGGTAACTTATAAAATCATCCCTAAAAAAACACATGTTCCGATGATTAGCCAAATGATTTTTGGAGCCAATTCGCTTTATACCGAAATCATCAATTTCATGGCTAGCCATTAATTTAGCTATCTACCATTTCGCCGCCGTTTACATGAATTACCTGCCCGGTAATGTAAGAAGCGTCTTCAGAAGCTAAAAATACATAAGCCGGAGCCACTTCAGAAGGTTGCCCCGCCCGGCCCATCGGCGTTTTTTGCCCAAACTCTGTGACTTCATCAGCCGGAAAGCTGGCCGGAATTAAGGGTGTCCAGATAGGACCGGGCGCTACCGCATTTACCCGGATATTTTGTTTTGCCAAATTCTGGCTCAACGAACGCGTAAACGTAATAATGGCGCCTTTTGTAGCCGAATAATCTATTAAATGTGTGCTACCGCGATAAGCCGTAACCGAAGAAGTATTGATAATGCTATCGCCGGGTTTGAGATAATCTAGCGCCGCAATAGCCAAATAGAAATAGGGATAAATATTGGTTTTAAAAGTTTCATCCAGCTGCACCTCATCAATTTCCTGAATTGTTTCTTTAACAAACTGTTTAGCGGCATTATTTACCAAAATATTTAAGCCAAACAGTTCATCTTCCGTTTTTTTAACCGCTTCTTTACAAAATGAGGCATCGCTTACATCCCCTTTAATTAACAGGCATCGCTGCCCGGTTTCTTCCACCAGTTTTCTGGTTTCTTCGGCATCTTTATCCTCTTTTAAATAAATAATGGCCACATCGGCGCCTTCGTGCGCAAAATGTACGGCAATAGCACGGCCAATACCGCTATCGCCTCCGCTAATGAGTGCTTTTTTACCTTTTAATTTTCGGGCAGAGAGATAGCCGGGTCTGATAAATTCGGGTTGGGGAGCCATGATATGTTCCAAGCCGGGTTGTTTAGCCTGTTCCTGTGGAGGGAATGCTTTGGGTTTATCTTCCATATTTTCTTTTTAGAAGATAACCGTAAAGGTTACAGAAGGTTTTACTAATTAAGCTTCTGTTTGTTATTCAACTGATTAAGAAAGAAATAGCCCAGCGCTCCGGCAATAATTGAGGCAATTAGGATAGCAAATTTAGCCTCCACCTTAAACTCTGGATTGCTAAATGATAATAAAGCTATAAATATAGACATGGTAAAACCGATACCGGCCAGCATGCCCAGTCCGGCAAGATGTTTCCAATTGGCACGGGAGGGGAGCGAACTCCAGCCCATTTTTACCGATAGCCAGGAAAAAGCCATCACGCCTAGGGGTTTACCCAAAACCAAACCCAGAATAATACCCAGGCCCAGCGGACTTGCTAAACCTTCAACCATTCCGCTTTCGAAACGAATATTGGTATTGGCCAATGCAAATATCGGCATGATGATAAAATTGACAGGTTTAAGCAACAGGTGCTCAAGTTTCTCTAATGGAGAAGTTTCTTTTACCGGATTTGTGGGGATGCAAAATGCCAGCAAAACGCCCGCCACCGTGGCATGAATACCCGAATGGTGTACGCAATACCATAAAGCAATCCCCGGAAGGATATAAAATATTAGTCGTTTAACCCCGAAATAATTCAAGGCTGCTAGAACCAATAAAATTCCGCCAGAATAGGCGAGGTAATCCCAATGCAATTCATTGGTATAAAATAAGGCGATGACTAAAATAGCGCCCAAATCATCTACAATGGCAAGTGCAGCCAAGAAAATTTTGAGAGAAGCCGGAACCCTTTTTCCCAGTAGAGAGATAATTCCTAATGCAAAAGCAATATCAGTAGCCATGGGAATACCCCAACCGCTTTTAGTGGCTTCGCCAGAATTAAATGCAAAGTAAATCAATGCAGGAACCAGCATCCCGCCCAAAGCAGCAAATACAGGCATGGCCGCCTTTTTTAATGAAGAAAGTTCTCCTTCTAGCAATTCACGCTTAATTTCCAATCCAACCAAAAGGAAAAATATAGCCATTAGGCCATCATTAATCCAAAGCGAATTGGAATAACGGAGCTGAACAGCAACCGATTGATACCCCCATTCTGTGGCTAATAATTGCTCAAAACCGCTGCCCCATGAAGAGTTGGCGATAATGAGTGAAACAATTACGCAAAATATCAGGATGATGCCTCCGATTTGTCCCGATTGGAAGAAATCGCGAAAGGGTTTGAGATTAATGAGTTTAGCCATGTGTATAGTTCAAAGATAAAGAAAAGGAATAAATCCCTATTAAGGCAAATATTTTCCTAATGTATGTATTTTATAACTAATAGTTAGTTATTGTAATATTATATCAATATATTATTGAATAACTTACAGTTAATATAATTTTCCCCTCGAATTGAAATATAGCCGCCCGGCTATCACACACACACCAAAACGAAAATTAGTATGAAATTGTATTTACTTCGGTATTTACTTTTCATTACGGTATTAGCACAATTGTTTTCTTGTCAAAAAGACGAGGGACTTGCGTTAGACCTGAAAAGTAAGCCATTTGAATTTGGGATCATTGGCGAATTGTATCCCGTCATCAAAGATGAGAATGCCAAATCGTTACAAATTGTTATTCCACAAGACAGTAACAAAGCTGTTTTAACCGCCTTCTTTTCCGGTTCCGGACAATCTGGTTTATTGAATAGCCAACTTATTGTAAACCAGAAGCAGGTAAGTAATTTCAGCGCTCCGGTTCAGCTCACCTTAAAATCTTCCGACAATTCATCTAGTACAAACTGGACAGTAATTGTTAAAACAGAATCCGAAGCATTGGGTTTGGGGACTCATGTTAGCGAGTCTAAAAGCCTGGATAGAAATTATGAGTATTATCAGCAACAGCAGGGTAGCGGTACTTTTTCTGGAGTAAACTGCGGCCCGGCAGTAAGTACCATGGCTGCCCAATGGGCCGATCCTAAATTTGATAAAACGGTTACCGAAGCCAGAAATGCCATCTTGCCAAAAGGCGGAGGCTGGTACACTTCTAATGTAATGGAATATCTTCAGGCTGCAGAGGTTAATAGCATGATGGTAAGCCTAACCAATTTTAATGCAAATATCCGAAATTGTATTGATAGAGATTACCTCGTTATTTTATGTTTGGATATGTTTTATGTAAACTATAATGCCAATTCAAAACAGCAAACCGATAAATTTTATGTTTCTACCAAAAAAGGCACCGGCCATTATATCGTTGTAAAAGGCTATAAACTGGTAGATGGTAAATTATATCTCGAAGTTTACGACCCTAATTCTAACGGAGCGAAAAACCCAGTGAGCAATGAGTTAAAAGGCAAAAACCGTTACTATTTAGCAGATCAATTAAAAGCAGCTACCGAAAACTGGTGGAATTATGCCATAGTGGTAGCTCCCAAAGGAAATCAGGTAAAATTGTATGAAAGCAGTTTGCTGCAAAACGGCAGCAACACGCCCAAACAAGGCGGATGATTTATTAAAACTCTGCGTTTTTAGGCGTTCTTGGGAAAGGAATCACATCGCGGATATTGGTCATACCGGTAACGAACAAAACCAAGCGTTCAAAACCAAGGCCAAATCCGGCATGTGGTGCCGAGCCAAAACGGCGGGTATCCAGGTACCACGACATTTCTTCGGCCGGAATGTGCATCTCGGCCATGCGTTGTTCCAATTTCTCTAAACGTTCTTCACGCTGAGAACCGCCAACCATTTCGCCAATACCCGGGAATAAAATATCCATGGCTCTAACCGTTTTGCCATCGTCGTTTTGGCGCATGTAAAAAGCCTTAATTTCTTTCGGATAATCGGTTAAAATAACCGGTTTCTTGAAATGTTTTTCTACCAAATAACGTTCGTGTTCCGATTGTAAATCGGCACCCCAGCTTTCAATTAAATATTTGAATTGTTTTTTCTGGTTGGGTTTAGATTGCTTTAAAATATCAATCGCTTCGGTATACGTAATGCGCTCAAAATTATTGGCTAAACAAAAGTTCAGCTTGGCTAATAAATCCATTTCAGAACGCTCTTGCTGTGGCTTCTGCTTCTCTTCTTCCAGCAAACGGTTGCTCAAAAACTCCAGTTCATCCGGGCAAGTGTTTAAAGCATATTTAATTACATATTTCATCAGCTCCTCAGCCAAATCCATATTGCCTTCCAAATCATAAAAAGCCATTTCGGGCTCAATCATCCAAAATTCTGCTAAATGGCGGGTAGTGTTCGAGTTTTCGGCTCTAAAAGTAGGGCCAAAAGTGTACACATCGCCCAAAGCCATGGCAGCCAATTCGCCTTCCAACTGACCAGAAACAGTCAGGTTGGTAGCCTTACCAAAAAAATCTTCCTTATAATTTACAGAACCATCTTCATTACGTGGAACCGAATCAAAATCAATGGTCGAAACTCTAAAAGTTTCGCCCGCACCCTCGGCATCCGAAGCGGTAATGATAGGCGTATGCAGGTATAAAAAACCTTTCTCATTAAAAAACTGATGAACCGCAAAAGCCAAAGCATGGCGGACGGTAAAAACCGCATTAAACGTAGTGGTACGCATACGCAAATGCGCAATTTCGCGTAAAAACTCTAGGCTATGTTTTTTAGGCTGTAATGGAAATTTCTCTGCATCACTATCTCCCAAAATCTCTAAACTTTTAACCTTAACTTCCACCCGCTGGCCTTTACCTAAAGATTCAATTAAAGTCCCGGTTAGCGCAATTGCAGCGCCAGTGGTTAATCTTTTTAACAAAGCCTCATCAAAAGCGTTAAAATCTACAACTGCCTGAATATTTTGAATGCTAGAACCATCATTAATGGCAATAAACTGGTTATTCCGGAAAGTTTTTACCCAACCCATCACCAATACTTCGTTTCCAAAAGTAGTTTCGTTTAACAGCGCCTTAATCTTAGTTCTTTTCATGTTTATACGTATAATAAGCTGCTAAAATACGAAATAAGTTTTGAGTTAAAAGTCCGGAGTATTCAGTCATCTTGAGTCCGTCGAAAGATGGAGCAGTAGTTTAGGATCTGCTGCCATTTCGAACCCCAATTTATTGGATGAGAAATCTTTTAATCAATAGAGATTTCTCCTCGTAATCACTCGTTCGAGATGACGCAAAAATTTTGCCGGATTTCATAAAGCTATATTTTTTATTCACCAACAAAATTGTGACACAAATTTTTGTCGTGGGCATCGCCAATAATTATAAAATTCTGTATCATTACTTTATAATCATAAATCATTAATTAGCAGATTCCTATCCTTTTTAAACCAATCCGCATGAACAGATTTTACAAAGCATTTACCCTTATTTTAGCCGCTTGCAGCCTTTGCGCTGCCCAAAGCCGTGCACAGCAGGTAGACCTCAGCTTATTCAAAAACATGAAACCCCGCAACATTGGCCCAGGCAGTATGAGCGGCAGGGTAACGGCAATTGCTGCGGTAGAAAACAATCCCGACATCATGTATGTTGGTGCCGCATCTGGCGGAGTATGGAAATCTGAAAATGGGGGAACTACCTGGAAAAGCATATTTGATGCCAATCCAACGATCAATATCGGTTCTATAGCCGTTAATCAAAACAATCCAAGCATTGTTTGGGTAGGTACCGGCGAAGGCAATCCGCGTAATTCTATCAACCTTGGTCAGGGCATTTATAAAAGTATAGACGGTGGCCGCAGTTGGAAATGTATGGGATTAGAAAAAAGTATCGCCATTCACCGCATTCTGCTCGACCCGCAAAACCCACAAGTAGTTTATGCCGGCGTATTGGGCAATCCTTTTGCCGCACATCCGGAAAGAGGTGTATTTAAATCTACTGATGGCGGAGAAACTTGGTCTAAAATATTATACACCAACGACCTTTCTGGCGTTGGTGACATGGTGATGGATCCATCCAATCCTAATAAAATATTGGTAAACATGTGGCAAATGAAACGCACCAGCTACGATTTCAAATCGGGTGGTCCGGGTTCTGGTTTTTATATGACTTTAGATGGCGGTAAAAATTGGACAAAACTCAACAAATCTAACGGTTTGCCTGAAGGCGATTTGGGAAGAATAGGCATCGCGATAGCAGCCAGCAATCCAAACCGGATGTATGCCATGGTAGAATCTTCTAAAAATGCACTTTACCGTTCAGAAGACGGTGGTTTTAACTGGAAAACAGTAAACGAAGACCCAACCTGGGTAAACAACCGTCCGTTTTACTTCCAGGATATAGCCATTGACCCTCAAAATGAAAATCGTTTATATAATATTTACCAAATGGTGAGCATGAGCGAAGATGGCGGAAAATCCTTTGAAGTGATTATTCCTTATTCTGGCGTGCACCCAGATCACCATGCTTTCTGGATTAATCCCAAAAATCCATCTTTTATCATTGATGGAAACGATGGTGGTATTGCCATCAGCCAGGATAGAGGTAAGAAATGGACTTATGTAGAATCATTGCCTTTAGGTCAATTTTACCATGTAAATGTTGATAACGAAATGCCTTATAATGTATATGGCGGTTTGCAGGATAACGGTTCATGGATTGGTCCGGCTTATGTTTGGAGAGAAGGCGGCATTCGCAATGCCTATTGGCAAACCGTTTTGGGCGGCGATGGTTTCGATGTAACTCCAGATCCTGAAAATAGCCGTTATGGTTATGCCATGTCTCAGGGAGGTGCATTGGCCCGTTACGACAAGCAAACCGGATTTACGTACGGCATTCGCCCGCCGGCACCCGATTTAAAAACCCGTTTACGTTTTAACTGGAATGCTGCATTTGCGCAATCGCCAACCAATAAAAACACCATTTATTACGGAAGCCAGTTTGTACATAAAAGCACAGACAAAGGCATTACCTGGGAAATTATTTCCGGAGATTTAACACTTAATAACCCGGAACAGCAAAAGCAGGAGCAAAGCGGTGGACTAACCATTGATGTTACCGCAGCAGAAAATCACAATACTATTTTAACCATTGCACCAAGCAGCCTAAACAGCGAAGTAATTTGGGTGGGAACAGATGATGGAAACGTACAGCTTAGCCGCGATGGCGGTAAAACCTGGACTAATCTAACTCCGAAAATTACCGGTTTACCCAAAGAAAGCTGGATTCCGCAAATACAGGCATCACGCTATAATGCTGCCGAAGCTTGGGTAGTAGCCAACAATTACCGCCAGGGCGATATGGCCCCATACGTATTCCGAACCAAAGATTTTGGTAAAACCTGGGAACGCATTTTGAGCGATAAAAATGTAAAAGGCTATGCTTTATCCATACTGCAAGATCCCGTAGAACCTCGTTTGGTATTTGCCGGAACCGAAAACGGCTTATGGTTAAGTTTCGACGAAGGAAAAAACTGGCAGCAGTGGAAAAACGAATATCCATCCGTTTCAACCATGGATTTGGCCATCCAGGAACGCGAAGCCGATTTGGTGATGGGCACCTTTGGTCGTGGTATTTGGGTGTTAGACGATATCAGACCTTTACGCAAAATTGCCGCTCAACCACTCAAAGATTTTATGGTATTTGATGCAGCGCCAGCCATTGATGTACAAGGAACACTTGCCCCGGTGGGCGTAGAATTTGCCGGCGATGCCACTTACGAAGCAACTAACCGTAGTTTTGGTCGGGCCAAAATTTCTTTCTTGCAAAAGCCCAGTACGGCTTTAAAAGCTACTAACAAAGCAGCAAAAGATACCCTAACGGCTAAAATATATAATGATCAGCAAAAACTAATCAGAACACTTAAGCTGGCTAAAATTGATACCGGCTTAAATTATCTAGATTGGGGATTGGAAGAAAAAGGAATCCGCTATCCCGGTCAGGGTAGCGGTCGTGGTGGCAGAGCAGCCAGTGCTGAGCCAGGAGGTTATACAGCCTTGCCGGGTAAATACAAAGTTGTATTGTACTACGGCAATGCCAAAGATTCTACCAGCGTAGAAATTCAGCCCGACCCACGCTTGCCTTATTCTAACGAGATTGCTATCGCCAAGCGTACACAATTAGACCGTTTAAATCAGACTATCGAGAAACTTAACCAAGCTACAGAACGCTTAGATGAGGCAAACGGCATTGCCGAAAAAGTAAATGCACAGCTCAACGGCCTCGATACCAAAGAAGCCAAAGAATTGCTTAAATCTGTTAAAGCACAACAAGACAGTATCAAAAAAATAAAAGAAATACTGTTTGGTAAACGTTTAGAAAAACAAGGCTATGGCCGTTTATACCAATTAACCGCTCTCACTAAAATTAATGAGGCCCGTGGAGCCCTCACTGCTAAACCGATGGTTCCCAATGCTCAAGATATCAATACTATTGTACAGGCAGAAGAATTAACTAAAGTGTTTGTAGGCCGTGTAAATGGATATTTTACTACAGATTGGGCTGCTTTCCAAAAGAAAGTAGAAGAAACCAAAATCAATCTTTTTAAAACCTACACGCCTATACAATAATTAATAACTAATTCCACTCCTTGTTTTATTAGGAGTTGGGGGTAAAACCCATAAATCTCAAAAGCCTTCCGATTAATTTCGGAAGGCTTTTTTTTGAAACTGAATTGCTTTTAATTGATTAAGTCTGGATTTGATTTTTGAAGTAAACCTGATTGGCATTAGGTACATAGTGTTTTACCATTCTGATTTTGCTTACCGATTTTCGCTTGTTTTGAATTGCTATATGGGATTATAAACTTCGGTTATCTCTTATTCAATGTTCGTGATTTAAGTGTAATCGCTTGAATTTCAAGCAGAACGTAATTGATAAACTAATCAATAAATCCCCAAACTATGCCACTTCCCGCATATCTACTGCCACTACTTTAGAAACGCCTTGTTCTACCATGGTTACACCATAAATAATATCGGTGCTGGCAATGGTGCGTTTGTTGTGCGATACTACAATAAATTGCGATTGGTTAGAGAATTTGCGGATAATATTATTGAATTTATCAATATTGGTATCGTCCAGCGGAGCATCTACCTCATCAAAAATGCAGAAAGGAGCTGGTTTCAAAAGGTAAAGCGAGAAAAGCAGGGCAGTTGCCGTCAATGTTTTTTCCCCGCCAGAAAGCTGGTTGATAGAAAGTGGGCGTTTGCCTTTTGGCCGTGCCATAATTTCAATATCAGATTCTAATGGATTTTCGGGATCGGAGAGAACCAAATCGCAAGAATCTTCTTCATTAAATAAAGAACGGAAAACTTCAATAAAATGCTCCCGAACCTGGGTAAAGGCTTGCATAAACTTGGCCCGGGCAGTATCGTCTATTTCTTTAATGGTTTCCAGTAAGGAGGCTTTGGCATCCAATAAATCTTTTTTCTGCGCCTGAATAAACTCAACACGTTCACTCATTTCCTGGTAAGCTTCCATCGCCATTGGGTTAATGGCGCCAAAATCTTCCAATTGGCGTTTCAGTTTATCAGTTTTTTCTTTCAAATCCTCCTCGTTTTCGCCTTCCGGAATTTCGGTATCCAGTAAATCTTCAATATCAATAGAAAATTCTACCGATAAACGTTCTTTTAAGGCGTTGAGTTCTAATTTAAGCGCTGTTTTTTTATCCTTAATCTCATTAGCCAGCAGTTCAGTTTGTTCTTTTTGGCGGCGTTTCTCGGCTATGGCATTTTCTGCTTCGGTAATGGCACCTCGGCTTGCATAATATTCCTGTTCCAATTCCTGCAGACCTTTTTCTAAAGCTTCTTTTTGGGCGTACATGGCAATTAAATCCCCATCAGAATGATCAACATGCTGCAGCGTTTCTTTAATATCTGCCTGAGCTTTTAGCAATTCGGCAGTATGGTTTTCAATATTTTCACTCAGGTTTTTATGCTGACTGCTTCGGTATTCCAGGTCTTTTTCTAAACCCGAAACCTTATTCTGTTGCTGATGGAAACGGATATTTTCCTGGTTATACAGCGTAGATTCATTGGTCAGCTTATCTGCTAAAACCTGGTATTGCTGCTGTAATTGCCCGTATTTGTTTTGTTTAATTTCTTGTTCAGCTTTCATTTCGGCCAAACGAGGTTCGGCGGTTTCAATTTCTTTGGCAATGCCTGCCATTTTTGCCTCAATATCCTGTTTGCGGTTTCGGCTGTTTTCCATAAAAGCCAAGTATTGCTCCTGCTTGGTTTTAATAGAAATATATTCGTTATTCAGGCTGTTAAATGCCTGTTCTTTTTGCTGGTTTTGTGTTTTTTGCGAAGCCGATTTTAAGGTTTCCAGTTTCTGACTTTCCTGTTCAATAGATGCAGCCAGTTTAGCCACATTATTTGCTAAACTCTTAATTTCTTTAGCCAGATTTTCGAGGTTCTTAGCTCGGCCAATACGCTTGCCCTCAAATAAACCTACCGAACCGCCTGACATCCCCATCCGGTTTTTGCTGAATTTACCGCTACTGCTCAAAATAATTTGATTAGTTTCGGGTAATGCGGTCTTTAACTCCGCCTCTTCGCCAGATTTAATCAAATACACCTCATGCAAAAGCATTTCGCAAAGCAGACGGTATTGCACATCAACCTCAATAATATCTAAAGCAGAAATCAGGTTTTGCTTCGAATCTGGTTTTTCTGTTTTTTTAGCTTTAACAGCATCCAGAATAAAGAAATTAGCTCTGCCCTGTGCCGAATTGCTTAATAATTGGATGGCTTCAACCGCCTCGGCCTGGGTTTGTACCACATAATGATTCATTACCGGTTCCAAATAATTTTCTATGGCAATGCGGTATTCTTCCTTACAAAATAAAATATCCGAAAATAGGGGAGCCTGTTTCGTCCAATTGGTATTCTTTTTCAAAAAACGGATAGATTCCGGAAAGCCTTCCAGATTATCCACCATTGATTTGGTAAGGTTGTATTCGTTCTGTTTGGCATCCAGTTTGCGGCTTTCGCTGCTCAATTCTTGCTTTTGCTGTTCTAAAACGTGCTGGCTTTGTACAATTTGTTCCTGCAAATCGGCTTCCAGTTGTTGAGCCAGTTCAAATTCCTGTTTTTGGCTTTGCAGACGGTTTTCTAAATCGGCTAAAACCTTATTGAATTCGTTTAGCTCTACTTCTTTAGATTGTGCATCCGTCACATTTCGGGTGCTTTCTTGCTGTAAAGCGTCTTTCTGAATATGTAAAATAGCCAGATTTTTTTCCAGCTGATGTAATTCGTTTTGAAAAACGCCATTGTCTTTAGCCACCTGGTCTAGCTGTGTTCGGGCTTCTTGCTGTTGCTGGCGGAGTACATCAACCTGAGTTTTTTGTTTTTCTAGTTCGGTTTGCAGGTTTTTGAACAATTCATTTTCCTGAATCAATTCTTCCTGCAAGCGTTTTTGGTTATAAATGACGTGGTTTAGCTGGTTTTTGTCTTTCTCCAGTTCGCCTTTTAATCGTGATTCTTTATCTTCTAAAAAGCGTAATTGTTCGTTTTTGAGTTTTTTATCGCTCTCGTATGTCCTGATTTTAGAAACATATTCGTTGGTGGCTTTTTGCTGTACACCTAAGTTCTTTTCTTTGTTCAGGCTATCTAGCTTTTGCTGTTGTAACGCGGCCTCTAAAGTATCAATGGCGGTGCTAATGGCCGATTTGCCATCGCTTTGTTGCAATTCCTGTTCTTCCAGCGTAGCCAAAGCATCGCGGTAGCTAATAATGCGGAAAGAAGCTAATAATACACTTAAGGCCTTGTATTGTTCTTTTAACTTATAATAACGCTCCGCTTTTTTGGCCTGATTTTCTAAGGTTTTCAGGTTTTTGTCAATCTCAAACAAAATATCTTCCACCCGGCTTAAATCGGCCTCGGTATCTTTTAGTTTAGAGAAGGTTTGTTTTTTGCGAAGCTTATATTTAGATATGCCCGAAGCTTCTTCAAATAAAGCCCGGCGGGAGTTTTCTTTATTGGCGATAATCTCGTCAATCATTTTCAACTCAATAATAGAGTAGGAGTCTGATCCAATTCCGGTATCGAGAAATAAATCGGTAATGTCTTTCAAACGGCATTGCACATCGTTTAAACGATATTCGCTTTCGCCGCTGCGGTACAGCTTCCGCGTAAGCGTAACCTGCGAAAATTCGGTGGGTAAAACGTTTTTGGTATTATCAAAAGTTAAAGAAACTTCGGCCAGGTTAGAAGGCTTGCGGTTTTTGGTGCCGTTAAAAATGATGTTTTCCATCTTTTCAGAACGCAGCATACGGGTGCTTTGCTCGCCCAAAACCCAGCGTATGGCATCAACAACATTCGATTTTCCACAGCCGTTCGGACCCACAATGGCGGTTACGCCTTCGTTGAAGTTGATGGTGATTTTGTCGCCAAAACTTTTGAATCCTTTAATTTCTAAACGGGTGAGTTGCATCTATTTAATACGAAAGCTTGCTAAAGTACCATTTAGCAAGCTTTTTGTCAAATGTATGGGATTTTATAATTCGCTTAATTTAAAAGTTTCGCTTACGCGGATGCCTTTTTCGGTTTGCTGTAAGCTGGCACATTCGTTTACCGCATCGTGCTCAAAATAGAGGATATAATCTTTAGCCTGAGCTTCTTCTAAAAATGCTTTTTTCTCTTTTAGCGTTTGCAACGGAAACATATCGTAAGCCATTACATAAGGAATGGGTAAATGTGCCGCCGAAGGCAATAAATCGGCCATGTAAACTATTGTTTTGCCTTTGTATTCAATTTGAGGCAGCATCATGGCATCGGTATGGCCATAAGCAAAACGAATTTTAATGTTTTCTGCAAAATCAATCCCATCCTGGTCGGCAATAAATCTCAATTGCCCGCTTTCCTGAATCGGTAAAATGTTTTCTTTTAAAAACGATGCTTTTTCGCGGTCGTTGGGCTCAATAGCCCAATTCCAATGCTTTTCATTGCTCCAGTAAGTCGCATTTTCAAATGCAGGTTTTAGTTTTTCGCCTTCGCGGATGATGGAGCCACCGCAATGATCGAAATGTAAATGCGTGAGAAAAACATCTGTAATATCTGATTTATCAAATCCCAGTTTATGAAGAGATTTATCTAAAGTATCATCGCCATGCAAATGGAAATGGCCTTTAAATTTAGCGTCCTGTTTATCGCCAATGCCATTATCAATGAGAATTAAGCGATTACCATCTTCTACCAAAAGGCAACGCATGGCCCAGCTGCACATGTTATTTTCATCGGGGGGTACCAGTTTTTGCCACATGGTTTTAGGCACCACGCCAAACATGGCACCGCCATCTAATTTAAATAAGCCGGTATTAATGGTATGTAATTTCATTTTTTCTTAGGTAAGGGGTAAAAGGTATAGGGTAAAAGGTTTAATATTTAAATATAAGATGTAATTTATCTATTACGAAAAGCCATCTGATTTTTTATAGCGTTGAAAATGTTTACTTTAACGTTTCCAATTGAAAATATATGAGAAAAATTACGATCCTTTCCCTTGCTTTTTTGGCTTTCTTTTCTGCTTTTGCACAAAAAGGAGCTAAAACATCAGTCAAACAAAATTCGCGTTTTGCCTACGATAGTGTATTGTACAGCGGAATGAATTACCGTTTAATCGGTCCTTTTCGTGGCGGCCGAAGTGCGGCCGTAGTGGGCGACCTGAATCAGAAAAATGTGTTTTATATGGGCGCCACCGGTGGCGGTGTTTGGAAAACAGGGGATGGCGGTAATAACTGGAAAAACATTTCAGATAAATATTTTGGCAGTACCATTGGTGCGGTAGCCCTGGCGCCCTCGGATCCATCTATAATATATGTAGGCGAAGGTGAAAATACCATGCGTGGTAATGTGAGCGAAGGCTTAAACGGCATGTGGAAGAGTGATGATGGTGGCCGAAGCTGGAAAAATCTGGGTTTAAAAGATACCCGGCATATTACCCGGATTATTGTACATCCTAAAAACCCGGATGTGGTTTGGGTAGCTGCAGTAGGTCATTTATTTGGCCCTAATGATGAACGCGGTGTTTTTAAAACCACCGATGGCGGTAAAACCTGGAAGAAAACTTTGTTTGCCAACAATTTAGCCGGTGCTGTTGATTTGGTAATGGAACCCGAAAATCCGAAAGTATTTTATGCCACCACCTGGCGGGTAATTAGAACCCCACACAGTATGGAGAGCGGCGGCGAAGGCAGCGGACTTTGGAAAAGTACCGATGGCGGCGAAAGCTGGAAAAATATTTCCAGAAACAAGGGTTTACCCAAAGATACGCTCGGAATTTTAGGTGTGGCCGTAGCGCCATCTAATCCAGACCGGTTATTTACGATTATAGAATCTAAAACCGGTGGTTTGTTCCGTTCTGATGATGCAGGCGAAACTTGGACAAAAACCAATAGCGAAAACGAAATCCGTCAGCGGGCCTGGTATTACTCTAAGGTTTTTGTTGACCCGAAAAATGAAAACCAGGTTTATGTGCTCAATGTTAACTTTTTACGTTCAAGAGATGGTGGCCGTACTTTTCAGTCTATCCGTACACCGCATAGCGACCACCACGATTTGTGGATAGATGCCAATGATTCTAACCGAATGATTGTTGCCGATGATGGCGGTGCCCATGTAAGTTTTGATGGCGGTACCAATTGGAGCGATGATACTACGCAACCCACTTCGCAAATTTACCGGGTAAGTACAGATACGCATTTTCCTTACCGCATTTTAGGTGCCCAGCAGGATAACTCTACGTTCCGCATTTTATCCAGAACCTATGGTGGGGCTATTACCGACAGAGATTGGGAAGAAACTGCTGGTGCCGAATCTGGTTATGTAGTAGCCGACCCTTTGAATCCGGAAATTGTTTATGGTGGAAATTATGGCGGTTATTTATCTCGTTTAGATCACCGTACCGGCGAAAATCGTGCGGTTTCTGTTTGGCCTGATAACCCGATGGGTTCTGGAGCCGATGTATTGAAATACCGTTTTCAGTGGAATTTCCCAATTTTCTTTTCGCCAAGCAATCCGAAACGTTTGTATGCGGCTGGAAATGTGTTGTTTAAAACCGAAAACGAAGGCCAGTCTTGGGAAGCGGTAAGCCCTGATTTAACCCGAAACGATAAAACTAAACAGGGACCGAGCGGTGGCCCAATTACCAAAGACAATACCAGTGTAGAGTATTACGGAACTATTTTTACGGCCATGGAATCGCCTTACGAAGCCGATTTATTATGGTCGGGCAGTGATGACGGTTTATTATATATGAGTAGAAACGGCGGTAAAGACTGGCAAAACGTTACGCCAAAAGGTATGCCCGAGTGGATGATGTTTAATAGTATTGATGCCGATCCGTTTAAAAAAGGCGGGGCTTATGTGGTAGGTACCCGTTATAAATCTGATGATTTTAGACCATATATTTATAAAACTGAAGATTATGGAAAAACCTGGAAACTGATTACCAATGGTATTCCGGCTAAACATTTTACCAGAGTAATGCGGGCCGATCAAAAACGCCCGAGATTATTGTATGCCGGAACAGAATACGGTATGTACGTTTCTTTTGATGATGGTGCTAACTGGAAACCCTTTCAGTTGAATTTGCCCGAAGTGCCCATTACCGATTTAACTATTAAAGAAAACGATTTGATTGTGGCTACTCAAGGCCGTGCTTTTTGGGTATTGGATGATTTAAGTACCATTCAGCAATTATCGGAGGATGTTTCTGCTAAGAATTTGCATGCATTTAAGCCGGGAGAAAGCTATCGCCGTGCCGGTTACGCTATTCCGAATGTGAAGAACGCAGGTCAAAATCCGCCGAATGGCGCCATTATTAATTATTATTTGAAGCAGGCAACAGATTCTACCCAATTATCTATTGCTTTATACGATGCTCAAAATAAAAAGGTTAGAACCTATAGTACTCAGGGTACTGCTGCCGAAAAAATAGAGATAAAACCGGGTATGAATCAGTTTGTTTGGAATCTGGATTATCCGGCTGCTGAACGGGTAGAGGGCATGATTTTATGGAATGGAGTAGTAGGAAGCCCCAAAGCCATACCGGGTAAATATAAAGCCGTGATTAAATCTGGTAAAGATTCTGTTGCGGTAGATTTCGTAGTAAAAGCAGATCCTAACTATTTAATGTCTGCTGATGATTACCAAGCCCAATTTGATTTTTTGATCACGGTAAGAGATAAGTTTACCGAAACCCAAAAAGGAATTCAGCAAATTCGTAAAATCAGAACCCAGATTAATGATTTGGTGTTGAGCCGCGGCAAAGAAACACCAAAAGAGGTGAAAGATATGGCCGATGCTTTGGTTAAAAAGCTAAGCACGATTGAAGAAACTTTATATCAAACTAAATCTAAAAGTTTTCAGGATGTGTTGAATTTCCCCATTCGCTTAAATGATAAATTATCAGGGGTGTTTGATGTGGCCTCTTCGGGTTATAATGCGCCAAGCAAGCAGGTTAAAGCCGTTTATGCCGAATTGGCCAGCCAGATTGATACGCAACTGACTTTATTAAAAACTATTAAGGATGTTGAGGTGAAAGCCCTTAATGAACTGATGATTCAACAAGCGGTGCCTTTAATTCGAGTGAATTAATTTTAGTGGTGGCACGAATCAATTCGTGCCACCACTTGACATATTCGTCTTTTCGAACGAAGAGAGAAATCTCTAAAGTACGACAGATTTCTCATTCGATGAATCGAATTCGAAATGACGTATCTAACCCAAAAATCCCTCCGGTGTTTATCGGAGGAATTTTTTATGTTTTAGATATTTCTTCGGTTAGATTAAAAATTTTAGGAGAAGCTTAGGTGCTATTCCGAGAGAAATGAAATATTCTGCCTCAAGCCAGCAAACTTAGCCCGCTTAACTGCCGATTTAGAAAAAACCTTCACAAATACTTCTTCTGTAATTTCTTCCCAATCCTTTCTATTCATCCCCAGCAAATCCGGATGCGGTTCAAAAGCCTTTTCCTGATGTGGCGTAGAAAACCGGTTCCATGGGCAAACCTGTTGGCAAACATCGCAGCCAAACATCCAGTTATCCATTTTGCCTTTAAATTCGGCAGGAATTTCGTTTTTAAATTCGATGGTTAAATAAGAAATACAGCGGCTGCCATCAACCACATATGGCGCCACAATGGCCTGCGTAGGGCAGGCGTCCAGGCAACGGGTGCAGGTGCCGCAATGGTCAGCTTGGGGAGCCACATCATAAGTCAATTCTAAATCCACAATCAATTCGGCCAGAAAGAAATAAGAACCATTTTGCTGGTTAATGAGGTTAGTATGCTTACCCACCCATCCCAAACCTGATTTTTTGGCCCAAGCCTTGTCCAGAACAGGTGCTGAATCTACAAAAGCACGTCCGTTTACCTCGCCAATTTCTTCCTGAATTCGTTCTGTTAAAATTTTCAGTTTGCTTTTAATTACCGAATGGTAATCTTGGCCGTAAGCATAAGTAGAGATTTTTGGAGCTTCCGGGTCGCTTTGACTCTGTTCGGTATAATAATTTAATCCCAGGCTGATGACAGATTTTGCCCCATCTACTAATAAACGCGGATCGAGGCGTTTATCAAAATAATTTTCCATATACCCCATCTCGCCCTGAAAGCCAGATTTTAACCATTTTTCTAATAATGGTGCTTCCGATTCTAAAAAACCGGCCTCAGAAATACCACAAAACAAAAAGCCCAAGCTTTTGGCTTCGGCTTTAATGAATTCGCTGTATTTATTTGAGGGTAGAGCCATTAAAATTTAAAACAAAGAAGCTGTGCCTCCGGGTTTAATGCGCTCGAGGTGTTTATAGGCTAGTTCGGTGCATTCGCGGCCTCGGGAAGTGCGCATCAAATAACCTTCCTGAATTAAATAGGGTTCGTAAACCTCCTCAATGGTGCCTTCATCTTCGCCAACGGCGGTGGCTATGGTTTTTAAACCCACCGGGCCGCCTTTAAACTTATCTATAATGGTGATGAGTATTTTATTGTCCATTTCATCCAAGCCATGCATATCTACATTCAGGGCCTTCAATGCAATTTGAGCAATTTCGGTATCAATGCTGCCATTGCCTTTAATCTGGGCAAAATCGCGGGTACGGCGCAGTAAAGCATTGGCAATACGCGGCGTACCACGGCTTCGGCGGGCAATTTCGTAAGCTCCTTCGTCGCTAATCGGTGTTTTTAATATAGATGCTGAACGGAGAACAATAGTCGTTAAAAGTTTAGCATCGTAATATTCCAAACGTGAATTGATGCCAAAACGAGCCCGAAGCGGAGCGGTAAGCAAACCGGAGCGGGTAGTGGCGCCCACCAAAGTAAACGGATTTAAAGAAATTTGTACCGAACGGGCATTAGGCCCGGTTTCCAACATAATATCAATTTTAAAATCCTCCATGGCCGAATACAAATATTCTTCTACCAGCGGACTTAAACGGTGAATTTCATCAATAAATAAAATATCTCCTTCTTCTAGGTTGGTGAGTAAACCGGCTAAATCGCCAGGTTTATCCAATACGGGTCCTGAAGTAATTTTGATGCCTACACCCATTTCGTTGGCAATAATATACGAAAGTGTGGTTTTGCCCAATCCCGGAGGACCGTGCAATAAAACGTGGTCTAAAGCTTCGCCACGCTGCTTGGCCGCCTGAACGAAAATGCGCAGATTCTCTAGAATTTTATGCTGGCCTGTAAAATCTTCAAATTCCTGAGGACGCAATACTTTTTCGAGATCGCGTTCAACAGGGCTCAGATTTTCCAAATTAGGATCCAGGTTTTCGTTAAGCATGCCATAAAAATACGAAAACTTTAATTCTTACGTTTCTAAGTAAAACAATAATGTATGAAAACTAAAATTACTGCTTTTTTGTTGCTCTTATTAATTAGTGTTTCTTGTAAAAAAGATAAAAATGGTCCGGATATTAATAAGGGCCTAATTTCTTATTTCAATTTTGATGATAATATTAAAGACCAGCAAGGATATTCTGGAGATGGTATGCCGACTGGTAGCTTAACTTATGGTGCCGGCAGAATAGGAAAAGCCATAATGTTTGATGGCAATAACCAATCTGTGGTGTTTAATGCCACACCTAGCCAGGCGCCAATTAATGTTAGTATTAGCTTTTGGATGAAGGGAACGGCTTCACCTAATCAATATTTACTTGGAATTTTATCATATGAGGATAATTTTCAAAAATATTTATCTTTTTGGGTGGATGATCAAAATAAATTCTACTCGTATCTATCAATCCAAGCAAGCCCAATAGAAGCTGATTTTATTCCAGAAAATTGGATACATGTGGTAGGAACCTACGATGGTTTAAAATCTAATTTATACATTAATGGAACTCTAACGGGTACACTTGCTGAAGAAGGCGGGGTAATGACATCTTTTAAAAAGATAACGTTGGGATACTCTGAGGCTTCAGCTAAATACTGGACCGGTAGCATAGACGAACTCTACATCTACAACCGGGCTCTAACTCAGGCAGAAGTAACCCAATTATACAATTTGAAATAAAATGAAAATTATGAAAACATCCGTTTTGCTTATCTCATTGCTATTATTAATTGCAGGTTCATGTAAAAAGGATAATGTACTGTCCTATCCAAGTGCTGGTTTAATTTCTTATTTCAATTTTGATGATAACCTTACAGATCAACAAGATTATACGGATGATGGTGTGGGTACGGCTATTTTTGGAGTTGGAAAGATTGGTATGGCTGCTGTCTTTAACGGAATAAATCAAAGAATCGAATTTACTCCCAAAGTTGTTAAACCAAATGCTGAACTTTCTGTGGCATGTTGGTACAAAACTAGTGATACAGGTATTAAAAGCATATTGAGCCAAGAAAACGCTAATGCAGATATTTTTGCGTTAGCTGTAAATTCCAATAATGTAGTTTTTATTATTAAGTCTGGAGTGGTGTCAGCTAATCTAATTGCACCCTTTACACTTGGTGAATGGAACCATGTTGTAGGAACTTTCGACGGGGCTATAGTTAAAATTTATTCAAATGGAGTTTTGATAGATAGTAAAAGCTTTAACGAATCTTTCACTGGATTTGAAAGTACTCTTTTTGTGGGTGCTCCATCATATTTCCCTGGCAGCATAGACGAACTCTACATCTATAACCGGGCCATTACTCAAGCAGAAGTTACTCAATTGTACAATTTAAACTAAAAAAACATGAAAAATCTTATTTTACTCAGCGCATTCCTATTATTAATTAGTGTTTCCTGCAAAAAGGACAAACCAAGAACCTATCCAACCGATGGATTGATTTCTTATGTCAATTTTGATGATAATCTGAAAGACCAGCAAGGCTATGCTAATGATGGTGTGGGTACAGCAACTTTTGGCGCCGGAAAGACTGGCAAAGCAGCTGTTTTTAATGGTACAAATCAGGATATTAAGTTTGCTCCAAAAACTCCTCAAATTAACAATAAAATTAGTGTCTCATTTTGGTTTAAAAGTGCAGGTACTACTCCTGATCAGGTATTCTTGAGTCTGCCTGGTATTGACTTTGGAACGGAAACTCAGGACCAGAAAGTTTATCTGATAACGCAGGGTACAGGTATCAATGGCAATATCAATGTTGGCGAATGGAATCATGCGGTATTTAGCTACGATGGAGTGGAAATGAGATTATTTGTGAATGGTACACTTAAAAATTCCAAACTCACCGCCGGAATGATTACTGGCTTTAATTCAGATTTACTTTTGGGATCTTATTTCGGAATATTTTGGGCGGGCAGTATCGATAATTTATTTATCTATAACCGGGCCATTACCCAAGCAGAAGTAAGCCAGCTATACAATTACAAATAATTACTAAGTTCTTGGTTTAGGATATTTCCTAAACCAAGAACTTATTTTCATTTGTATCACGCCTAAAAAAGCCTCGCGGAAAATTCGTGGACTCATTTTAGAAGTGCCTTCGGTGCGGTCGGTAAAAATGATGGGTATTTCTACCACTTTAAAACCATGCTGTATGGCGGTAAATTTCATCTCAATTTGAAAGGCATACCCCACAAATTTAATTTTGTTGAGTTGTATGGTTTTTAGCACCTTTTTGCGGTAACATTTAAAACCGGCGGTAGCATCTTGTATGTCAATTCCGGTGATGATGCGGACGTAAACCGAGGCAAAATAGGACATCAACACTCGGCCCATGGGCCAGTTCACTACGTTTACGCCTTTAATGTAACGGGAGCCAATAGCCACATCTGCACCCTGCAGGCAGGCTTCGCGTAAGCGGATTAAATCTTTTGGGTTATGAGAAAAATCGGCATCCATCTCAAAAATATAGTCGTAATGATGCTTTAAAGCCCATTTAAAGCCATGAATATAAGCGGTGCCTAAACCCAGTTTGCCTTTACGTTCTTCAATAAATAATTGTTCGGTAAATTCTTTTTGAAGGTTTTTAACAATATCGGCTGTTCCATCCGGCGAACCGTCGTCAATAACCAATACATGGAAAGGAATATCCAAAGAAAAAACTTTACGAATGATTTTTTCGATGTTTTCTTTCTCGTTATAAGTAGGAATAAGGACTAGGCTATCTGATTGCACGAATAATATTTTAAACCGCTAAGATAAGGGATTAACATAAAAAAACTCGTTCCAATTTCTCGGAACGAGTTTTTTATGCACAGCAGCGTAAACTAACTTACCCCGCTCATTAATTTTTTAAGTACTGGAGATAGCAGCAATAATATCACACCTGCACAAATAGAAGTGAGGGTTAAAAAGCTGAATAGCGGCATGTCTGGAAGGTAATTTTTCAGGATGGCTTCCAGAACACCGGCCATATAATTGGCTAAGGCAATGGAAGCAAACCATAATCCCATCATTACCGAAACTATCTTTTGAGGAGATAATTTAGAAATCATAGATAAACCGATAGGGGACAAACACAGTTCGGCCACCGTGTGTAAAAAATATACAGTAACCAGCCACATCGGGCTAACCAGGTTGCCATCTTGCGAGGCTGCACTTGCGGCGCTCATTACTATAAAACCCAATCCCAGGAAAAGTAATCCCAAGGCAAATTTTACCGGAATATTAGGGTTTTTGCTAATTCTTGATAAGCTTAACCATAACATTGATACTACCGGTGCTAAAGAAATGATCCAGATAGAGTTTACAGATTGAAACCAGGCGGCAGGCATTTCCCATCCAAAAATCATTCGGTTGGTATTGCTATTGGCAAATAAATTAAAGGTACCTCCGGCCTGCTCAAAGCCCGCCCAGAAGAAAATATTAAAGAAACACAAAACGAAAATTACGCCTACCCGTTTCCATTCTACACCGCCCTTGGTATTGCTAAAAATGATGTATGCCAATGCCAATGTGCCAATTACGGCCATGGCGGTAGTGAGTATAGATTGTGCGCTTTCGCTTAAATTGCCCCACAATACTAAAAATCCGTAAACCAGAACTAATGAAGAGAGTACATATACTAAAATATGACTCCAATCTTTTTCTTTTAGGTTTAACTGTTCTTTAGATTCTGCATCTCTATCGGGTGCAAAACCCACATTGCCTAATAAATTGCCTTGTGCCGCAAACCACAATGTTCCTAAAATCATACCTACACCGGCAGCACCAAAACCATAGGCCCAGCCAAATTCTACTGCCAGATAGCCGCAAACCAGGGGTGCAAGAAAAGCGCCTAAGTTAATACCCATGTAAAAAATGGTAAAGGCAGAATCTTTTCGCGGATCGTGATCGGAATATAATTTTCCAACGATGGTTGAAATATTAGGTTTGAAAAAGCCGTTTCCAACAATAATTACACCTAAGCCTAATTGCAATAACCAGGTTCTGGCAGCTATGTCGCCTGTTTGAGAGTAGGCCAGAATAAATTGGCCCAAAGCCATTAAAATTCCACCAATAAATATGGCTTTACGCTGTCCTAGAATTTTATCGGCTAATAAACCTCCAACAATAGGTGTTAAATAAACCAGGCCGGTAAAAATGGCATAAATTTCTAATGCCGAAGTACGGTCTAATTCAAAACCGCCATTAATAATTTGTGCGGTTAAATAAAGTACCAATAGGGCACGCATGCCATAATAGCTAAAACGTTCCCACATTTCTGTGGCAAAAAGTACATAAAGTCCTTTCGGATGCCCTAGTTGAGCAGAATTTGGTTGCTTACTCATGTTTGATGATAATGGTTTAGAGTTTGGTTAGATTATAGGTTGTTTAAGATAAAATCAGTCATTTTGCGGTAGAGCTGAATGGTGGTGTTGCCACCGCTGATACCATGATTTTTATTAGGATAATAAGCCTGATCAAAAGATTTATTGGCTTGAATTAATGATTCGGAGAACATCACACTGTTCTGGAAATGTACGTTATCATCTCCGGTACCGTGTATTAACAAGAATTTACCTTTCATTTGATCTGCAAAATTAATGGGGGAGTTGATGTCATAACCTTCAGGGTTTTCTTGTGGGGTTCTTAAATAGCGTTCGGTATAAATGCTGTCGTAAAATCTCCAGGTAGTAACTGGTGCTACTGCGATGGCCATTTTAAATACATCTGCCCCTTTGGTAATGCAAAGTGATGACATATAGCCGCCATAACTCCATCCCCAGATGCCGATACGTTTTCCATCAACATAAGGTTGATTGGCAAACCATTTTGCTGCTTCAATTTGGTCGATAGTTTCGTATTTACCCAAGTTTAAATAAGTCATTTTCTTGAATTCTGCACCTCTAAAACCAGTTCCGCGATTATCTACACAAGCCACAATATAACCTTGTTGAGCCAGGTAATTGAACCACATAGTTCTGCTGCCGCCCCAGGTTTCTGATACGTTTTGGCTGCCCGGACCGCCATATACGTACATAAATACCGGATATTTTTTGTTCGGATCGAAATTGGCCGGTTTAATCATGTAGCCGTTTAAGCTGATTCCCTCTGAAGTAGTGAAGCTGAAAAACTCTGTCGGGCTGATTTTGTATTCTGAAGCTACCTTTCTGGCTTTGGTATTATCTTCCAGGTTACGTACCAATTGGCCATTATTGCTATGTAAACTCACGTTTAATGGCGATTTTGCATTTTGATGAGATAAAATATAAAAACTAAAATCGTTGCTGAACGTAGCTGCATTCATCCCCGAAAGGGTACTGATTTTTCTTTTGTTTTTACCATTTATGCCAATTGCATAAACTTCACGCTGAGAAGGAGAGACTTCGGCTGCCTGATAGTAAATGAATCCTTTTTTCTGGTCTATACCATAAAAATCAGTTACTTCCCAGTTTCCTTTTGTGATTTGTTTAATCAGCTTTCCATTTAGATCGTATAAATAAATGTGGTTAAAGCCGTCTTTTTCGCTGGTGTTTACAAAATATTTGCCATCGGCAAGAAAGGTTAACTGTTCTTTTTCGATATCTACATAATATTTATCCGTTTCTGTCATCATTAAACGGGTTTCGCCACTTTTAGCATTTGCCATCAAATAATCCAGTTTATTCTGGTGGCGGTTCATGCGCAATACACAAAGGGTATTGGCATCTTGTGTCCAGCGAATGCGTGGAATGTATTGGTCTTTTTCTGAGCCAATATTTACGGTTTGTGTGCTGTTGCTTTCCAGATTATAAGTATGGATACTTACCACGGAGTTTTTTTCTCCGGCTTTAGGATACTTGTATTTATATTCGGTAGGATACAGCCCTTCGAACATGGTCATGCTGTATTCAGGTACTTCTTTTTCGTTAAACTTATAATACGCAATGCTTTTACCATCAGGGCTCCAGAAAAAAGCTTGGGCAAAAGAAAACTCTTCTTCATAAACCCAGTCTGAACGGCCGTTGATAATCTCGTTGTTTTTACCGTCGTTTGTTAATTGCAGTTCTGTTCCGCTTAGCAAATCTTTAATAAAAAGGTTATTATCTCTAACAAAGCCTACTTTGCTACCATCTGGCGAGAAGCTTGCAAATAATTGCTTGCCTTTGGCAGATACTTCGGTAATTTGTTTGGTTTTAAGGTCGAAAACAAAATAATTAGCCTTGAAAGAACGGCGGTACATTTGTTCTGGTGCTACCGTAATTAATATTTTAGTTTCATCTGCACTAAAATCGGTGCTTAAAGGAAGCGTATCGCCTTTAAAAATCAACTCAGATTCTTTGTACAGCACGCTGTTTAATTTACCATCGCTGTAGTTATTCTTAGCCACATATCTTTCTTTTGTTTTTTCGTCTGTTTCTACAGAGAGGTACGTTTTACCATCGTTCATAGAACGTAAACCGCGAACGCTTTTGGTTCCGAAAGTTCCTTTTTTAAAGATGTCTTCCAGGGTGATTTCTTTTTTCGATTGAGCAAATACCGAAGTGCTGATCAATAATAGTAAGAGAATTTTTTTCATTGAATGGGGTAAAATTATGGTTTGATGGAAAGCGAATTTAGTAATTAATATTTTCGGATAGGCTGGCTGCCCTTTAATTTTTTAGGATCATTAAATTGATCATCCTTGTCTGTAGGCTCATTGGTTAAAATCAAATTTTGCTGAAATCTCCAACGGCCTTTAAATAATTGATAAGCATCATGGCTCATATCTGGTCCGTATTTAGAAAAATCATCTTTTAGCGAAGCGTCGTATGGAACTAGGTGATCGAAAATGATGCGTTGTTGATTAGTGGTGTAATTTAGTGTCATAGACACCTCTCTGGCATATTCAAAAACAATACGTTTTTTGCCGACATGTTCAGCATTGCCATCAAACACCGGCAATCCGAAAACCGGATTACCCTCTTTGAAATACAAAACATCTATCACTTTTTTGGTAGATAATGCTGTATTTCCTTTCCATCCTAATAAAACATAATAGGGTTGGCTTAGGCCTTGGAGCACCGGAATAATCTGATAGTATTGTGCGCCATACCATTTGTCGGGGCCATTGCTTGTTTCCTGCGGATTTGACATGAAAGGGGTATTGTCAACTAATGGGAATAGTTTCAGTTTTCCGTCTGAGCTATTTATTTGTATGGTGCCATAATAACGATAGCTGCCATCGTTATTCATCACATGCCAGCTAAAAATCCTGAATTTTTTATCTAATGAGGTCTGGATGCTAATTGTTTTTAAAGAATCAAAACCAAAATAAAATGATTTTGGTTCTTTTAGCGCTGTAACCAGGGTTTTAATTAACTGATAGCTGGCATTATAGCGTTCGGGTTCCAGGTCGTGGTTAATCATTTGATGGCCAAGTTTAATCAGGCTATCTTGGTAAAAAGTTAGCCTGGATGCTTCCTGCCTATCGAAAGTATGCTGCGCATGTACCCACAGGCAGCTTAATCCCAAAAAAATAATTAAACCAATTTTTCTCATCTTAATTGACTTGCTCAATAACCAAGGCACTGGCGCCGCCACCGCCGTTGCAAATGCCTGCCACGCCGATTTTGCCCTTATTTTGTGCTAAAACATGAATTAGGGTAACTACAATACGGGCACCTGAAGCACCGAGCGGATGGCCCATTGCCACAGCGCCGCCGTTTACGTTTACTTTATCCGGATTGAGGTTCATCGCTTGGTTGTTGGCAATAGAAACCACCGAGAAGGCTTCGTTTATCTCAAAATAATCAACTTGAGCTAAACTTAAACCGGCACGCTCTAATGCTTTAGGAATTGCTTTTGATGGGCTAGTGGTGAACCATTCGGGCGCCTGCTGTGCATCGGCGTAAGCCAAAATCTTAGCCAATGGTTTTAATCCCAACTCTTTAGCTTTTTCTTTACTCATTAAAACCAGAGCGGCAGCGCCATCGTTTAAAGTAGAAGCATTGGCGGCAGTTACCGTACCTTCTTTCTTAAAAACAGGTTTTAAAGACGGTATTTTTTCAAACTTTACCGCTTTGGCTTCTTCATCTTCGGTAAACAGGGTAATTTCTCCTTTTCGGTCTTTAATTTCTACCGGAACAATTTCTGATTTGAATTTACCTTCTGACTGTGCCTTCTGGGCACGGTTATACGAAGAAATGGCATAGGCATCTTGTTCTTCGCGGCTAATTTTGCATTCTGAAGCGCAAAGTTCGGCTGCCGAACCCATGTGGTAATTATTGTAAACATCCCAAAGGCCGTCTTTTACCAGGCCGTCTGTAATTTCTCCATTACCTAATCGATAACCGTTACGTGCTTTATCTAGGTAATAAGGCACATTGCTCATGCTTTCCATGCCGCCGGCAATTACGATGTCGTTTTCGCCCAAGGCAATGCTTTGTGCGGCCATCATAATGGCTTTGGTACCAGAAGCACATACCTTATTAATTGTAGTGGCAGGTAAATCGGGCAAGCCCGCAAATTTAGCCGCCTGTGTTGCCGGAGCTTGTCCTAAATTGGCAGAAAGTACGTTTCCCATCAACACTTCTTGAACCTGTTCTGGTTTAATTCCGGCTTTTTCTATAGCAGCCTTTATAGCAATGGCACCGAGCTGAGTGGCAGATAAAGAAGCCAGGCTTCCTCCAAAACTACCAATAGGGGTTCTTACAGCAGATACAATGACAACTTCTCTCATGGGGTATATTTTTGAATTTTCACCGCAATTTAGCGAATTCGGTCTATTTGTGGCAAATGATTAAGATTAAAAATGGACTTTAACTTTGCAGGAGTATAATCAGTGGTTTAACGCATGTACCTATAAATAATTGTTTAAATTTGAGTTTATTTCCTATCCAATTGGCAAAAATTAGAAAAACGTACACCAAAATTCTTTTTAGAAGATACCATGAGCTGGTTAAACATGCCATGATGGTATGTTGCGTATTATTTATCTGTTTAATACTACCCAAACAGGCTCGTTTTAAGTTTGAGTACGATAAAGGCAAGGTATGGACGCAGCAAGATTTGATTTCTCCTTTTGGTTTCGCCATCCATAAAACCCCTGAACAATTAGAAAAAGACCAAAAACAGGTCATTAAAAGAGTAAAGCCGGTTTATCGTTATCAACCGGAAATTGCCGCTAAATTATTGGCAGATTTTGAGACTGATTTTGCTAGCAGGTATAATCAATCGGCTATCAGTCCGGCTGAAAAACAGAATCAGTTGCTTTTAGGTCGTTCTTTGTTAAGCAAAGTTTACGAAAGGGGGGTAATTACGCCCATTAAGAAATTTCAAAGATTTGAAACGAATTATAATTTCACATTATTGAGCGATAATGTAGCTCTGGAATTAAATACCGCCGAAGTTTTTGAACTCATTACCGCTAAAAAATGGATTGAAGAACAGCTCAAGCAAGTTGATTTGCAAAATAAACAAGATTTGGTAGCCTTGCTGCATAATTTCATTACTCCCAATTATATCTACGACGAAAGGTTTACAGATAAAATGGAGGCAGAAGCTTTGCAGCAAATATCAGCCACTACGGGTATTGTTCAAAAAGGAGAGCTGATTATTGCACAGGGAGACATCATTAATGCAGATATTTATCAAAAATTAGAATCTCTACGGGTGTCATTTGAAGGCGACCCGCTCTTAACCGCCAATAGGCGTTGGCTATTTTTAGGCCAGTTTTTATTGGTTACGCTGGTGGTTTCTTTACTGATGATTTTTCTTAACCTTTTCAGAAAAGATATTTTTGATGATAACCGCAAGCTGGCGCTTATTCTGCTCATCATTACCGGAATGCTGGCTGTACTATCTTGGGCAATCAAAATCAATATTCCCAGTTTATACTACATTCCCTACTGCATTGTTCCTATTATCATACGTATTCTTTTTGATACCCGGCTAGCATTAAACATTCATTTATTGGTAGTATTAATCGCTTCTTTTTTAGTGCCTAATAGTTTTGAATTCGCTTTTTTACAAATTAGTGCAGGTATGACGGCTATTTACAGCATTAAAAAAGTAGTAAAGCGAGAACAATTCCTGATCTCAGCCGTACTCATATTAATAACCTATTGTATTGCTTATCTGGGTATTTTGTTGATCAAAGATGCCTCGTTCACCAAAATTGACTGGTATAATTTCATACCATTTGGATTTAGCGTTATTCTTACCCTTTTGGCTTATCCATTAATTTATGGCTTCGAAAAATTATTCGGTATTACTTCAGAAATTACCTTGTTGGAATTAAGCAATACCAATTCTCCGCTTTTAAGAGACCTGGCTTTTAAAGCACCGGGTACTTTTCAGCATTCGCTGCAGGTAGCCAATTTAGCCGAAGCCGCCATCTATAAAATAGGCGGAAATGCTTTATTGGTAAGGGCAGGAGCTTTGTATCACGATATTGGTAAAATGGAGAATCCACAGTATTTTATCGAAAATCAAAACACCAACGTCAATCCACACGACAGACTGGCTTACGAAAAAAGTGCACAAATCATAATTCAACATGTGTACAGGGGAGTAGAGATAGCCAGAAAGAACCGAGTTCCCGAATTGATTATCGATTTCATCAAAACCCATCATGGCAATACCCGTGTAGATTATTTTTACCAGTCGTTTTTAAAAAACTTTCCCGAAAAATTGGTAGATGAGAAGATTTTTAGATATCCGGGCCCTATTCCTTTCTCTAAAGAAACCGCTGTTTTAATGCTGGCCGATTCGGTAGAAGCCGCTTCGCGAAGTCTTAAAAATCCGGATGCCGCTAATATTAACGATCTGGTAGAACGGATTATAGATTATAAATTAAATCAAAATCAATTAATTGAAAGCGATATCACCTTAAAAGATATTCAAGTAATTAAACAGATTTTTAAAACCATGTTGATGGGTATTTTTCATGTCCGGATTCAATATCTGCAAGAAAGGTAAAATATTTTTTGAAGGCATCCCTGAATTGCTATATTTGCAATCCCGAAAGGGGAAAATACATAGTTATTGGAGAGATGCCTGAGTGGCCGAAAGGAATCCCGAAAGTTCGGGACTAAACTGTCGCTAATGTGCAAAAGTCTTCAACAAATTAAATAACAACGGAGAGATGCCTGAGTGGCCGAAAGGAACAGTTTGCTAAACTGTCGTACTGGCAACGGTACCGAGGGTTCGAATCCCTCTCTCTCCGCAAATAAAAAAAGCCCTAAAAACGGGCTTTTTTTTATGTTTTAAGGTCTAAAAAACTTGTTTTTCACCCATAATTGTTAAATACTAAAGGTAAAATAGCACTGTTTTAACACGAATCAATTACACTTATCTGTTTGATTATCAATATATTAACAAATTAAATATTCTATTATTTTTGTGTGTTTTTAAGTGCCCTTGCTATACTCAATTGATTGGCTTTTTCTTCTTGATCTATTTTTTTGGACTTTTTGTGATTGGATGGTGTTGAAATCATTCCTGAAATCACCTCTCTGGCTAGATCCGATGGAGACTTTGCATTTTTTTTCCTGATGTGTTCAATTAAACTGTAAATTTTCTTTGAGGGAGGGCTATCAATTGAATACTTTGTTGAGTATTCAGTTATAATGTTTGAAAGAATTTCTAAAATATGCTCTACGTCATTCAAACCAAAATCATATCCCACATGAACTTTATTATTGTATGTATTGGTTTCTATGCATTTCTTTAGCTTCTTTAAATGCAATATAATATCTGGAAGGTCACTATTCGTGAACTCTACACCATACTTGATTTTAGCAGTATGTCTAAACGACGTTGTATAACTCATTTCGAAATCAGCTACTAATCTGTTAATCATTAAAGAGTCTAGTATTTTTTGTTTGTAAAACTAAAGCTTTTTACAAAGTTGTCATTTTATTTCCATTTGCGGTTAGAAAGCTCTTTTATTAATATACGTGATTTATTAACAGCTACCCTAGTTGATTAACTATAGCTCATAATCAATCCATTTTTTATTAAATTGTGATTAACTAATATATACAAACCGATAACCCATGAAAATATCTAACAAAGTTACTGAGCAATTGGGTAAGATTATAGCTGGAGACCAAGGATCTGCACCATATTTAAGTGGGCCAAGATTAGTTGATTTCTATAATAGTTGTGGTTTTGATGATATGTATGGAGAAGGATTTCCATCAAGATGGATATACTCAACCCAAAAAATTGAGGAGAGCAATGGTAAAGACAGGCTTAAGACTATTCTTGAAGAATTTGTAGATCCAAGAAGATATGGTGGAGACGAAGATATTATAGAGGCTATTGTAGCCAGCATCAACCAACTAATAAAGTATGATGGTTATGCTTTAATTAAAAAAGGTTTTAATTATAAAATTTCCTTACTACAAGGAAGTGATATTGATCCAGAAGCAGTATTGAAAATTGGACATGAATATGTTAGTGAGCAAATTAAAAAATGTCAAGAAAAAATTACTTTGAATGACTTCAGCGGAGCTATAACAAATGCAAGATCATTAACTGAAGCAGTTCTGATTTATGTTATTGAGACTGTAGAAAAAATTGAAGTAAAGAATGATGGAAAAATTACCAATCTCTGGTCGAGGGCGAAGAAATCTCTAAAGCTTGATTTAGATAAAGCTGAATTGCCAGAATATGTTTTTCAAATCTTAACTGGTTTAGATTCTATTATAACTGGTTTAGCCGGTCTTAGTAACAATGCTGGTGATAGGCATGCAAATAAGTTTAATACAAGGAAACACCATGCGAAAGTTGCTGTTAATTCTGCAATGACTTTGTGTGATTTCGTAATTGACATAATGAACTTAAAAATCAAATAGTTTCATACGGCTTTTGTTTAGATAACGCTGGTAGACTCAAGTTCTTTACAGACAGTATATTTTTCAATTGAGTATCAAGGTGTAACCGCTGTTTCAGTAAAGCGTAGAAACGCGGTTCATCTTCAGGCGATATTTTTGCTGCAGCTATGAACTCTCTTTTTGATATCTGAAATAGCAAGTCATTTCTATCAAGCTTTTTCATGCAGCCACATTGATACCTGTGTTGGTGAACCTGAAATTATTACCCTTTGTACCTCCTGAGCATCGATATTAATTCTACCCATTTTACTAGCCGCTAGGGATAGCTCATATTGACTCAGGTTATGCTGAGCTTCATTATAATAGTCTCCGAGGTCTATCTCAATGATGTTCTCTTCCATATTCATTCTTTTATTAGTTATTTTATTGTATACTTTTCAAAAAGGTCATATAATGATTGTCGAATCAAATCAGATCGCGTTCGTCTACTTTTTGTTTCTAATTCCTTTAATCTAGATAGCTCCAAGCTATCCACTCTTACTACTATCGTGGTGGCTTTTAGTTGCTTTTTGTATTTTTTGTTGTAATGTAATTGTAAATCGCTCATATTAACTTTGTATGTATAATATAAATACCCAATAAAATGAAAAAGGCACAGCAAATAGCCATTTTAAATTCTCGACGTCAACGTTTAGAAGAAAATGCTCAAAATATGAGAGAAGAATTTGAAAGACTTTCCAGACGTCTTGAACATCTAAAAGCTACTATTCAATCTGTTGAAAATGAAGCCTATGCCATTCAATCTATGATTGTGGATGTTATAGATTTTAATAAAATAGAAGTAAAACTGAGAGTTTGTGAGGAATTTACCGAAGTAAGAATGAAACGGTTATTATTAGAGATTCATGTGGATGGCATTAATGAACCTATTTTTAAGTTTCTTAGCTTGTATGAAAGCGAATTATTGAAAGGAATTAAAAACACCGCTGATAAAATGGTTTTCGAATCCAAAGTAAAGCGTTTTGCTGCTGATTACCTTAAAGTTCATCTAAAACTAAACGAACGAGGTGGTTATGAATTAAGCCAATCTACCACCATTGATGACTATTTAAATGACCTGACAGTCGATTCAAGAATCAATCGCCAAAGAATTATGATAAATCGTTAATATCATTAATTGGTAACAAATCATTATGTATTATTAATGTCTTAACAAGAATACCAAAAAACCGGTATATTGATGTCAAAAAAAGAGTTTTTTAAATCTATTCAAAAAAGTGGATTTTAAGATTATTTACGATATAAATTGTACCTTATTTTACCTTAACCACTTTGAGCTAATAAAAAAAAGTACAAATCCACTAATAACGGTTGCAACACCTAAAATTGAGAATATTCTAAGTAACAGATTGCCAAAGTTATCTCTACTCTCATAATCCATAGTATGGGTCATCCACAATAAATCGAATAATCGCCATTTATCATTACGGAATTTCTGTACTGTCCCAAGTTCACTAGCCACATAAACCGTTGTGTTTGTTGGATGCTCAAAACTTACTGCATAAGCTGGTAAAACACCTTCTCTATACTCGTGGTGTTTGTTCGTTTCAGTTAGATATTCTACCGATTTAAGCTTTGGAGCACCGCTGAATCTTGAAATAGCAACAGCAATTGCTTCATCTTTCGTCAGAGGGCCTCTAATTGCCCCTGTTTCGGCATTTGCTAGATGATTCATAGACTTTAAATCATGCTGATGCATACTATGAAATTGGAGCGCACTTATACAACGAATTTGGTAAAAAGGTTTACCAAGTATCTCAATCAATTGGATAGAAACAACTGAATCAATTCGATGTATTTTTCTTATAGACACTAATATATCAGATGGACTTACCAGCGTGATATTTGAAGATAATAATGGTATATTTCTCTTCTGTAAATCTCCATGAACTTCATCTATATTGCTCCAGCTAAAGTATAGACCTCCAGCTGTCCATAATAAAAACTGGATACCTAGAAATATACCTAACCATCGATGTGTTTTTCTAATGTAGTAATGTTTGCTTTTAGCCATAAATCATCATTTAACTTTAAGAAGACTAGCATTAAATGCAACAACCACCGTACTCACTGTCATTAATACTGCTCCTGCTGCTGGGCTTAATAATATACCTGATTTATACATAACACCCGCAGCCAATGGTAAAGCAATCAAGTTATAGCCTGTAGCCCATATTAAGTTTTGAATCATCTTTCGGTAGGTAGCTTTACCGAATTGTATCAGAGCCACGATGTCCTTCGGGTTACTGTTTACAAGCACAATCCCTGCGGTTTCAGCAGCAATATCAGACCCAGAACCTACTGCAATTCCTATATTCGCTTGTGCTAACGCAGGAGCATCATTCACGCCGTCACCAGTCATGGCTACATATTCACCTTGAGCTTGAAGCTCTTTAATCTTTTCAAGTTTTTGATGTGGTAGAACTTCTGCAAAATAACTATCAATACCTACTTTTCTACTTACTGCTTCTGCAACCTGTTTGTTATCCCCAGTCAATAAAACCGATTTAATATTAATTGAATGTAATGTTTGAATAGCTTCTTTAGATTCAGGTCTGAGCGTATCAGCTAATGAGATTAAACCGGCTAAGTTATTATCAATCAGAACAAATACTATCGTTTCAGCCGCATCACGAGTTAATTCTTCGGGAAATGAGATCTTTTCTTCTTTAAGATATCCAGGACTAACAACTTTTATGTTTTGACCTTCAACTGAAGCTTCTACACCTTTCCCTGTGATAGCCTTGAAATTATCTGCGGATGGTATTAGAATAGCAAGATCCTTTGCTTTTTGCAAAATACCAGTAGCGATTGGATGTTCGGAATTTTGTTCCAAAGCTGACGCATATCGTATGATTTCCTTTTCACTGATTTTATCGCTAACAGCAATTACGTTTGAAACCTCAAATTTACCAATGGTCAATGTTCCAGTCTTATCAAAGACTATTGTGGTGACTTTTCTAGAATTTTCAAATGCAGTTCTATTTTTTATCAGTAAACCTTTTTGGGCAGATAAAGCAGTTGATTTTGCTACAACCAACGGTACAGCTAATCCTAATGCATGAGGGCAACATATTACTATAACTGTAACCATTCTCTCAATTGCAAATGCCAGTTCATTATTTTCAAAGTACCAATAAAAAAAAGTCGCGGCACCACAAAATAGGGCGATTATAGTAAGCCATCTAGCTGCATTATCTGCTAATAATTGTGTTTTAGACTTTGACTTTTGTGCTTCTTGAACAAGTCTTATAACCTGAGAGAGATAAGAGTCATTTGCACCATGTGATACTTGTATTTTTAAAGAACCATTACCGTTTAAAGACCCTGCTATAACAGTGTTTCCTTTTTTCTTTTCTACAGGCTTTGATTCTCCAGTGAGCATAGACTCATTGAGATAACTTTCTCCTTCTAAAACTAGTCCGTCTGCAGCAACCTTTTCACCTGGCTTAATCAGTATAATATCATTTGCCTTGAGATTTTGAGTCGGAATATCCATTATATGATCACCATGAATAAGGTGAGCATCAGAAGGCAATAATTGCACCAACAATTCTAATTCTTTGGAAGCTCCTGCAACTGATCTCATTTCAATCCAATGCCCAAGTAACATAATAAGAATTAGGGTCGAAAGCTCCCAAAAAAAATCCATACCCTTCAAGCCTATAACAGTGGCTAAACTATATATGTATGCTACAGTAATAGCAAATCCAATTAGCGTCATCATCCCAGGCTTCCAGTCTTTCATCTCTATCAACCAACCTTTCAAGAATGGCCATCCACCATAAAAGAAAACGACAGAAGACAAAAGAGATAATAAAATGTTTGACCCCATAAATACCCAATGTAGATTCAACCAATGCTGAATCATTGGTGAAAGCAACATAATAGGTACAGTTATGATTAATACAATGTAAAAGCGTTTTTTAAAATCTTTGATCATTGCACCATGATCATGTCCTGCGTGACCCATTGAAGAATGATGTCCATGTTGTTCCATATGACTACCCCTATCATCAGAATGATTGGATGAAGGTTCTAAATGATGAGACTGATCCATATTATTTTATTTTAATGATTGAAAACTGTTACTCATACCTTTTGCCCACTTAATGATTGCTTCTTTTTCTACTTGGGTTAACTTAGCTTCAGGATGTATAAGTGAATATGATGAAAGTGGCATAGCATTATCCTCAATCTGACTTGCTATTGCTTTAAACTTGTTTCTTTGTCTTTTTGTAGAGTAATAACCAAATTCATCAAAATTTAATTCCTTTTTTCCTTCAGATATATGCTGATTTAGATACCAACCAACAGGTTGAATATTTGCGTACCAGGGATAATAAGTTTTATTACTATGGCAATCATAGCAAGCTTTATTTAAAATTAGACTTACATCTTTCGGAACATAAAAAAGATGATTTAATTTTTTTTCACCGTTAGTTTTCGAATTATTTCTAACTGGTCGAAAAAATTGTATTAGTACAAAAAGTATTGCTAAAACAATTAAAAATGGTCTTAAATAGTTCATTAGCATATTTTAATGGTTATGGCCCGCCATAGGGTTGGCACCTTTTTTAAAGACATATTCACTTTGCAACAAGTATGCACCAGTTAATACAACTATATCACCCTCTTTCAAACCAGATTTAATCTCTATACGATCGTCGCTTTCTAAGCCTGTTTGCACCATTAAACTTTTGAAAGTGTGTTTTTTAGATTGTACCCAAACTGTTGCGCCTTTACCATCTCTTATAACAGCGTCAATAGGTAGCGATAAGGATTTATGTTTAGGACTTTTTAAAATAACATATGCAGGCATACCGGGCTTTAGCTGGTTCCTTGGATTTGGTATTGAGACCCTTATTAAATTAATTCTGGTATCGGGGTTAATTTCTGGATTAAAGAATTCAATTCGTCCCTTGATCTCTATGTTTTCCAGATCTGGTAATTGAACTGTAGCAAGACTATTTTTATTAATATCAGCCAACTGTGAGGTATACACCTGTGCTTCCGCCCATAAAGTAGATAGATCAGCAAGTTTAAAAATAGTACCGCCTTCCATTACATAATCACCTTCACGAATATCTTGTTGGGTTACATAACCATTAGTCCTGCTATAAAATTTGGTCAATGTGTTAGCCTTTTTTGACCTGGCCAGCTCATCTATTTGTATCTCATTCATTCCCCATAACAATAGTTTATTTTTAGCACTCATAATTAATTGGTCAAAATCAATCACAACATCCTTGCTAAATGCTTTTTTCTTTTCTAAAGCTAAAATGTATTCTTGCTTGGCATTGTTCAGGTCTTCACTATAAATTTCATAAACTGCGTCTCCCTTTTTTATAAAATCTCCTAGATTTTTGAAGTAGAGCTTCTCTATTCTACCCATAACTCTAGAACTTATAGAGGAAGTTTTCATTTGATCAAAATTTAGTGTAGCTGTCAACACCATTTGATCACCAATGGTTCCATTTTTGATGGTATCTGTAGTGATATTACCAAGCTGTATTTGTTGCTCACTAAGCTGAAGTTCATCTTTACTTTCACTAGTATTCTTCTTAACCGGCGTCAAATCCATTTTGCAAATAGGACATTTGCCTGGTTTATATTCTACAACTTGGGGATCCATTGAACATGTGTAATAGATATCTGAATCCTTATTGGATGATTCATTTTTATTCTCACATGATACAAGAACAATTAGAGCCGATATTATATAAATAAGGTAACGCATGTTAATTTTTTGATTTTATAAAGCTTTCACTATCCATTAAAAACTGAGCATTAATTGCAACCGAATCCTGCTTAGATAATCCACTAAGAATTTGGATATGATTCTTATGTGATATACCTACAATAACCTTTTTTGCAATGAAACCTTCATCTTTTTTAAGAAAAGCTATTTTATCTATACCTAAAGAAAGAACCGACTCTTTTGGTAGCCAGAAAGCGTCTTTAGTAGTCCCAAATATGATAGCCTTAACTTGGCTTCCAATTGGTATTTTAAGAGAACTATTGTCAAAATAAACCCTACTGCTAAGCGTTTTACTGCCTTTTTTATAAAAAGGTTCTATAAAATCAATTTTAGCTCTGAAATCTTGACTAGGTGCCGTTTCTGGAACTATTCTAACAGAATTACCTTTTTTTATCAAGGATTGATTTTCACCGTAAATATTTAGAATAGCCCATGCTTTGTTTGGATTGAATATGGTAAACACAGACTGTCCCTTTTGAACATACATACCTTCTTTTAAAGACAATTCTTCCGTTAGTAGTGCAATATCTCTCATATCGCTGTTAGTATTATTCATTACAACTGGGCTTATTGCATCATGAACATGTCCACTATAGTTACTATACACCGCGATGGTGGTTGACGGTTTACCTGTTTGAATGACGTCTCTTAATTGCGATTTAGACATCCCCAGTAACAAGAGCTTCTCTTTTGCAGCTTCAATAAGCGGATTGTTTCCTTCGTCATTTTTAAGGAGAAAGAGTAAATTTTGCTGAGCGGTAAGTAATTCCGGACTGTAAATGTCCATTATCCGATCACCTTTATTTATTTTTTGGTAACGATACCGAATGTAGAGCTTTTCAACTCTACCACTAACTCGTGCAGATATACTTTCTACCTGTCTCGTATCATATGCAATCGACCCCAAGGCTTCAACTTCTATTTCTTCCTCTTTTTCCCTGATAGTCGAGACTGGGATTGTCGATAGAACAAATTCATTGGTTGGTTTAAGTAGATATTCAAGCTTTATATCATTTACCTTGAGCCCATCTGATTTTTTTTCAACTAGAGCCATCCCGCAAATCGGACAATTACCTGGTTTGTTCCTAACAATTTCGGGATGCATAGGACATGTATAAAGTACATCCTTAGTTTCCTCCTTGTGCTCACTATGTACAGCTTTATTATTATCACAAGATTGAACAAGTATGACTAACAGTAAAGCAATTATTGATATCAATCTATTCATACTTATATTTTATTTTTTTTCAATAATCCTTTCTAATGTTACCTGTATTTTCAAAGCCTCATTCAGAAGCTCGGTATATTCTAGCTGTTTCATGTTCAGTGTTTCCCATGCGTCATAAAGCATAAATAATTCTTCGGTATTTTGTTCATATCCAAGCTGCATAGTTTTATAGTTATTGCGCAGGGCAGGTATTATTTCATCGGCATATAGTTTTAATTGTTTTTTCTTCAAGTCAAATTCGTTTCTCATTCCATAAGCCATACCACTATATTCATTTACCATCATTTCTTTTTGTGATTGGTATGATTTAGCCTTCCATTCTAGGCTTTCTATATTAGCCCGACTCATCTTAGCAGACCATCTTGCCATTGGAATCTTAATCATCCCCATAATGGTATATTGAAAAGGCTGACCTGCAAATCCAAACATATTATCATACCGAATACCTAATTGCGGCCTAAGTGCTGCTTTTTCCGTCTCTTGTTTAAGGTGTGTTAAAGATATTTCCCTATCAATTGATTTAAGATCGCTTCGCTGAGAGTTTAAAAAAGTGCTATCAAATACAAGGTTTGAAAAATCGGATAAAGAATAAGTTGTATCTATTTCAAAGTTGATATTTGCATTTCTACCCATCAATGCATTTAACCGTATTTTTCTGTCTTTAATTTCATTTTCAAACATCAACTGCATATTTTTTACTTCTCCAATAGCCGCTTTTGCTTTGTAATATGCACTTATCTTATCGAGACCATTTTTATAACGTAACTCAGCAGATTTGATCATAAAGTCAAGAATGTTTTGATTCTCC
This sequence comes from uncultured Sphingobacterium sp., assembly GCA_964516035.1. GTDB lineage: Bacteria > Bacteroidota > Bacteroidia > Sphingobacteriales > Sphingobacteriaceae > JAIPAN01. The sequence goes on along the minus strand of CAZFAE010000003.1, from coordinate 7,709 downwards.
TTTAGAATCAATAATTTCTTTTTTAATATGATCCATTCGAAATAATATTGTTTAGCATCATTTATCAATTCATTCAATGAAGCATTTTTTTTCTCCTTTTCTACCCCAGACATCGCCTTCATATATTTTTCATCTGCGTCTAGCTTCTTCTTATTGGGGAACATTTGTTCACCAGAAATCATTACATTACCCATACCTGGAGCATCACCTTCTCTTTGCCAAAGTTTGGTGTTATAAGGGGTCATAAACTGTCCGACACCAATTTGAGGAGGCATCCAACTTCTTGCACCCTTTGCTGCCTCATCCATTGAACGGATCTCATTTTCATACATTTTCACAATAGGATGTGAATTCTTAATGCTATCAAGGATTTGGTTAAGGCTTAAGTTTTGAGCATAACCGCTTGTATAGCTTACTATAATTGCAAAAAGCAATAGTGTTTTTTTATTCTTTAACATCTATTAAATCAATTTTACCTTTTTTCTTTAATTCTCTCTCTTTGGTTATTTCAAAAATTACTGGGGTTATCAAGAGTACATAAATTGTGGATGAAATAGTTCCACCAATTAATGGGATCGTTATTGGCCTCATAATATCACTTCCAACACCCGAAGCCCATAAAATTGGTATTAAACCAAATAGACCTACAGAAACCGTCATTAGTTTTGGTCTCAACCTTTTTGCAGATCCTTCAATAACAAATTCGCGAATGATTGCTGGGGTTAGGGTATCTTTTGAGTTACCATGTTTAGCAACCATATTATTCATTGCTTCATTAAGATAAATGGTCATTAACATGGCTGTTTCTATCGCCATTCCAAATAATGCAATAAAACCAACTGCAACAGCAACCGAAAGGTTAATTCCATAGAAATAAACCATGAATACACCACCAATAAGTGCAAATGGTACCGTAATCATGGTAACGACGGCTTCTTTAAAGGAATGATAAGTGAAATAGAGCACCATAAAAATGATTATCAATACAATCGGAAGAATCATTGTTAATGTCCGGTTTGCTCTTATTTGATTTTCCCACTGTCCGCTCCATTCTAAAAAGTAACCCTTAGGAAGTTTATCAACCATCTTATTTAGCCTTTCCTGAGCTTCTTTAACCGTGCTTCCTAGATCTCTTTCACGAACATTAAATAATACGGTTCCTCTTAACATAGCATTTTCAGAATTGATCATAGGTGGGCCATCACTAATCTTTATATCTGCAACCGCATTTAGCGGTATAGGCCCAAAGCTCATGGTTTGAACTTGAAGTCGTTTTAAAGCTTCCAGATTATTGCGGAAATCCTGGCCATAACGTACATTAACAGAGAAGCGTTGGCGTCCTTCAATAGTGGTAGTCAATTTCATTCCACCCAACGCACTTTCGATTACAGCATTAACATCATCTACACTGAGGCCATACCTTCCGATTTCCTCACGTTTTATATCAATATCAATATATTTTCCTCCAGTAATTGGTTCCACATATAAATCTTTAACACCTTCAATGCCTTCTAATTGTTTTTTAATAGTTTGTGCGAAGGCGTAAATGCTATCTAGGTTTTGTCCATATACTTTTAAGCCAACATCCGTTCTTATACCCGTAGATAGCATATTAATACGGTTAATAATCGGCTGTGTCCATCCATTTGTAGCACCGGGTATTTGCATTTTCGAGTTGAGCTCATTAATTATCCCATCTTTGGTCATTCCATCACGCCATTCACTTTTAGGCTTAAGAAGAATAATGGTTTCGATCATGCTTATCGGTGAATTGTCTGTAGCAGTATTGGCTCTACCAGCTTTACCCAATACATGTGAGACTTCTGGTACTGTACGGATAATTTTATCCTGAACCTGCAATAAACGTTTTGCCTCTGAATTCGATACATCTGGAAGTGTTACAGGCATGAATAACAAAGAACCCTCATCTAAGGGCGGCATAAACTCTGATCCCAACCTGGTCATCATTATTGCACCAACTATTAATGCAATAATGTTTAAGCCAATAATGGTTTTTCTCCATTTCAAACACCATTTTAGAATTGGTGTATAAACCCTTTCCAATGCGCTAGTAATTGGGTTACTACTTTCTGGTTTTAATCTACCTTTCAAAAAGAATGAGATTAATACAGGTGTTAAGGTGATTGCTAAGAAAGCATCAATCAGAAGAATAAATGTTTTAGTCCATGCCAACGGATGAAACAACTTTCCTTCCATTCCAGTCAATAAAAAAACTGGTAAAAAAGAAGTTACTACGATGATGGTAGAATAAAATACTCCTGGGCCAACCTGTTTTGATGACCTTTCAATAATCCCGTTTCTTTCCTCTTCGGATAACGGATCTATATTTCGTTTTATCCACTTTCTCATGCTATGATTTCTCTGATGTTTTAATTTTTGCTGTTTGGGCTTCACTTAAATGTCTGTAGGCATTCTCAACCATGACAATTCCGTCGTCGACAACCACACCAATGGCAAGTGCAATCCCGGTTAAAGACATAATATTGGACGATATACCAAACATTTCAAGAAATATGAAACCTGCTGCTACAGAAATTGGTAGTTGTATTAGAATGATGACTGCACTGCGCCAATGAAATAGAAAAATGAGTACTATGATAGATACAGCAATCATTTCTTCAATAAGTGTCCCTTTTACGGAATCTATTGCTTCTTGGATTAAGGTGCTTCGATCATAGGAGGTTTTAAAAGTTACACCTTCTGGTAATCCTTTCTGGACTTCTTTCATCTTAGCTTTTACTGCTTCTATTACCTTGTTGGCATTCTCACCGTAACGCATCACAATAATCCCGCCGACAACCTCACCTTTTCCATCCATATCAAAAATACCTAGGCGTAAATCACCACCCATTTGAACTGATCCAATATCTTTAACACGAACTGGTATTCCGTTATAATTGGTTAAAGCAATATTTTCAACATCTGATTTGTTTTTAATGTAACCCAGTCCACGAATAATATAAGCCATATCAGCCATCTCAAATTTCCGTCCACCTACATCATTATTATTTGCTTTAACCTTGTTCATCACTTCCATTAACGAAAGGTTATAGTACTGAAGCTTTACAGGATCAACTACTAGTTGATACTGTTTTTCAAAGCCCCCAAAAGAGGCAACCTCTGCGACACCTGGAACTGTTTGAAGCGCAAATTTGATATACCAATCTTGAAGGGCTCTTTGCTCTCCTAAATCCATCTTAGGAGCATCTAAATGGTACCAAAATACATGTCCAACCCCTGTGCCATCTGGCCCTAAAGATGGGGTGACACCCTGTGGAAGAAGCCTTTGAGCAAAATTTAATCTTTCTAATACTCTGGTTCTTGCCCAATAGATGTCCACATTGTCCTCAAAAATTACATACACAAAACTCATCCCGAACATGGATGAACCTCGTATATTTTTAATTTTAGGAATTCCTTGTAGATTACTCACTAATGGATAGGTAACCTGGTCTTCCATCACTTGAGGACTACGTCCCATCCACTCTGTAAAAACAATCACTTGATTTTCACTTAAATCAGGAATTGCATCTATAGGGTTTTGCTTGACTGAATAAATGCCATACGCAAACAGGCCGCCTGCAAAAAGCAGGACGATTAACCTGTTGCGTAAAGCCAGTCCAATTAGTTTTTGAACCATGATGTTTTATTTGGTCATTTATTTAATAACTTCCTCTATAGTACCACATCCAGACATCTCCGCTCCGAAATACGGGTTTTTAATATCCTTAACTTCGCTGATCCACATTGCCCCTTTATTTTCTTGTGCCATTGGACAGTGGTCATGATATAAGGGACGTCCCGCACCGAAAGCTTTTACCAATGCATATATATCTTCACTCATACCCACAAAATGCTCACGTTGGTGTTTAATGTTCTTTGCATTTTCACTTATATGCTCTGCATGTTCTTTTAAATCATCCTGGTTCTCATCAAACACTTTCTTTTGTTCTATACTCAGTAATGATTTATCTAATTTAGCTATAGCTGCTACCATAGATTTTCCACTCACTGCAGCATCATTTGAATTATCATTAGCCAAAGCATTTTTAAGGCTCAAATATTGATCTACAATCTCTTTAATAGTAGCAGCAGCTTTAGGGTCAACATTAGTAAATGATACCGCAACTGATTTGATTTCCGACTCACTTGTACTTGTAGCATGTTGAACCGTATCACTACCCATTTTGCTCATATCGTGTTCAGTATTCTTTTCACCATTATTGCAAGCGGAGATCAATAGGGTTGAAACTACAGCTGTTAAGATGATATTCTTTTTCATGATTATTATTTTTATTGATGTTTATGAATTTTTGTTATTTTCTTGTTTGTTTTCTTTTAGGGTCATTCCACATTTGGGGCATTTGCCAGCCTTATCATATGATTTATCACCCTCACATTTCATCGGACAGAAATAAGTCTTCATTACTTCCATTTTCATTTTTTCTTTAGGAGACAGGTTAAGGTTCATCCCACATTTAGAGCATTTCCCAGGTTGAGAGCTTATAATTGATGTATGCATTGGACATGTATAAACAGGCTTATTGAGTGTAGAATCTTTGCTACTTACTTTTTCCTGAGAATAGGCTACAAACGAGAAGATGGTTAATGCTACCATCATCAAATTTTTTATTGATTTCATTGAGGTTCTCTTTAAAATTTATGAAAAATAGGGCACAATAAATGACAATAGCCGGGCACGTGAATACCCAGCTTCAAAAAGAAAAAATATACTAAATCAGGAAAGACCTATTCACTAAGTAAATAGGAACAGGTTTCGCAGGTGGAGAGTTTGATAATGGATATTCTTCAGTCTGAGTTGACAGAAGCACATCCATAATATAATGGTTTAACTGAGGTAGTTCAACAACAAAAGAAAACAAATTAAGTGATAATGATTTTACAGTGTTTTGAGCTTCATCACTCTTGATTAACTTTCTTTCATCTTTACAGCATCCATTGTTGCTTTTATCACTTTTTTTCATTCCACAAAACTCACATTTTGCAGAATCATCTTTTTGGATAGCCATTTTCTTTAACTGACCCATACAATAGTGCATATGCAGCGTGACACCTGTAGATGTGCTGATATACAATAAGGCCAATATGAAAACGGCTATTCTTTTCACATAGTAAAGGTAATTAAAAATTGTATATGATTATTCGTAGAAATGTAAATGATATGGACATAGTTCTTATTTTATACAATTTAGGATTGCTAAAAGCTTAATTAGTTTTATATGAATTACATAAAATTTATTTTGTAACTACTTGAATGTCAAATGCATAAACTCTGAAATAAGTTCTCTAATCATTTTGTAATACGATTTTTTTTCCTTATAATATTTATAATTAAAACAACTTAAAAATGAGTAAAAAACAATCAATTCCAGGAATTTACATGAAATTAGAGTGGGCTTCAATATTGGAAGAACTCTCAAATGAACAAGTCGGTATCATAACGAAAAATCTTTTTCGACTCGTAGAAGAAAGAGAATTGTTAGAAATGGACATTACGGCCAGACTACTATTCAAAGCAACATTTGGAGAGGTACAAGCGTTTAATATTAAAAGATATAATGAAGTTATTTTAACGAGAAGTGAGAATGGTAAACTTGGTGGTGCACCAAAGGGTAATCAAAACGCTAAAAAGAAATCTGAGGTCGAAGAAAACAACCAAAAACAAGCTAAACAAGCTATAGATATACCTAGACATACAGATAAAGAAAGCATTAAAGAAACAGAAAGCATTAGTTCTATATCTACAAATAATTCTATATATACATGTAATGATATTAGTAAAGAGAGTAATATTGTTGAGTTGATTTCGAAACAAGTTTCTTCTTCAGGAATTGTTGAGAGTGAAAATAAAAAAAAGAATAATAGTTATTCTTCATCTTCTCTTCCACCCGGAGCTATGACTACTGCTGAATATGAGAGAAGGAAAAATATAATAAAATAACCCTCAACGGCAAAGCCATGTGACGAAGTCATTTTATTTTGCCTCATCCCCCCAAATGCCGCCGCCCCCCCTTCTCCATGATTAATGACACCATGTATTCACATTAAAAACGGTTAGCATATAAAAAAGATGTTGAAAAGGTTATTAACCAATGAACAACAGGATCCACCGAAAAAGTAACACCATAGCAGAAGGGGAATAATTGTGGATATATTTTAAAAACCATTATCCCCCCTGGTGTTAATTTATGGGTTTTGACTGACAAGGCGGGATGTAAGCCCACTCCCCATTACAACTCCTCCCGGCACCAATTCATTGCCAAAGTAGGTTTATTCACAATTTTTTATTTGGCTTTGGAAAAATAATCATTTAGGCCTTAGGAATAGGTTTATTACTGATATCAACTTGTTTAGTTATTTTGTTTAGATATTCTAGAGTTGATTGGATATTTGTGTGACGATTTGCTTTCATCAACTCATCCAATGTCCATCCATTTCTAAATCTCAAAATATTAGAAGTGTGCTTAAATCCATACAAAGTATATCCTTTATCATCCAGATTTAATTTCTTTAAATGCTTCTTTAATCTTTTATAAATCTTACCACTAGAAATAGGTATATCGCCGACAATATTATTTTCATCATTTGAAACCAAGTAATAACTCTTTGGCATAGAAATAATACCCTTATCAGATAACAGTTCAAACAGAGAATCACCAATTATAATCACATCTGGTTTTGAAGTAGTGGTTACCTTCATTACATTCAAAGGAATTTCAATTTGCTTGTTATCCCAGTCAACATTTATTAATTTCAATTTGCAAATTTCACCAGGTCTTAAAAGTGTATAATAAATAAGGCGGCAAAAAAAAGCCACAAATGGATCATTATCATCCAAATAATCCATTACAATTTTCAAGTCTTCTTGTGAGTAAGGGATATTAGTGTCCTTAGGATGATTCTCACTTCTAATATTAAGGTGAGGAATTTCTTTCACAGGATTTACGGTTATGAATGATTGCTCTTTCTGAATACACCAATTAAAAAAGCCTATAAAAACTCTTCGAGCATTCTTTGTTGTTTTGGGTGACCATCTGGTTATTTTGTCTAGAGTTACCCATTTACCATTGATAAACATTTCGTCTTTTGACTCATTGTTAATCTTACCTTGAATATACTTTTCTATATCTTTAGATGTAATGTGGGCTAATTTCTTTCCTGGGAAGGCCTTGCTAAAATGCCTCAATTTACTATTGTAAGATTGCTCAGATTTCTTTCTTGTATATATTCTTTTTTCTTCAAGATACTTTTCTATTGCATCATGAAGTGCAATCTCTTGTTTTAATATTTTTTTTCTAAAAATCTCTGGATTAGTTGGGTCAAATCCAGCTCTTAAGTCATTTTCAATACTCTTGCGTAGAATTTCGAATTGATAAAGTTTTTCTTTTGGATCTTTAATCCTATTGAATCCCTCTTTGACACGGTATTGCTTCCCCTTGAAGGTATAATTAACATACCATGTATTTTTAGCTAAGACATTCTCCAATTTTGCACCTTTGGGTAAAGACTTCGGTTTCTTACCTTTGTAAATGGTTGGTATTGTATAATCCATACATCAAAGTTACACCACTTTAGGTGTTTTAGCACTAAAATAACACTGCAATTTTATTTATAATTGATTATCAATTACTTATTAAGTTGTACGGAGAATCCCTCTCTCTCCGCCA
>CAZFAE010000002.1:93845-96679 GCA_964516035.1 uncultured Sphingobacterium sp. | reverse complement strand
TGGCTAGAGCGTCCCGATGAAAATCGGGAAGGTGATAGTTCTAATCATAAAATAAGGGGGATTAGCTCATTTGGCTAGAGCGCTTCGCTGGCAGTGAAGAGGTGATCGGTTCGAATCCGATATTCTCCACCATTAAAAGGTCCCGATTTTCGGGGCCTTTTTTAGTTTATCCATTTGGCTAGAGCGTCCCGAAAGCATTCGGGAAGGTTATCGGTTCTCCCGATAATCATCGGGACGATATTCTCCACAAAAGGTCTACTTCGGTAGGCTTTTTTTGTTTTTATACGGTTGAGACTCTTTTTGCGTTAAATAATTGATGTCATTCGCAGTATATATTCTGTTTTCAGAGAAATTTAATCAATTTTATATTGGCCATACCAGCAATCTAAATACCCGATTAATTGAACATAACACCCAAGTTTCTAAATCAACTAAAAAAGCTAACGATTGGAAAATTGTATATCAGGAATTTTTCCAGGATAGGGCATCAGCTATGCGACGTGAAACGGAAATAAAGAGAAAGAAAAGCCGTATTTATATTCAAAAGTTGATTAATCATTCACAGCAAGATGATCGGTTCTCCCGATAACCATCGGGACGATATTCTCCACAAAAAAAAGGCCCCGATTTCGGGGCCTTTTTTAGTTTAAATGCTATGCGGTCAAAAACTCGAGTTTGCAGTAAGACCTGCTTGTTTTTTACCTGTCATTTTTAAAATATACTTGGTTTAGTGTCGCAATTCTTGAACAGAGAATTTGGGGTTTTGATCGTCTTTAATGTACACCACATCATCATAGAAAGTTACTTTACCTGTTTCTATATTGTGCATGGCGCCAACTACACCAATGGTGCCATTTTCTACCATTTGCTCTAAAATAAAGCTACGCTCGATGATGTTTTTTACGCTGCGTTTTACATTTATTTTGGCCACATTTTCAACAAAAACACCATTTTTCGAAGTTCTCTCATTCTTGGTGGTTTTCTCTTCGTAAACGGCAGGTTGTATTTTGGATAATAGTTCGGTAAGATTACCCATTTCTACGTGGTCGCAAGCGCCTTTAACGGCGCCACATTTACTGTGTCCGAGCACTACAATTAGTTTAGAACCGGCTACTTTGCAGGCAAATTCCATGCTGCCCAAGATGTCTGTATTTACAATATTGCCGGCAATTCTTACCGAAAATATATCGCCCAAGCCTTGATCAAAAATTAATTCGGCAGAAGTACGGCTGTCAATACAGCTCAATATGGTTGCAAAAGGCCATTGTCCATCGCGGGTTTCGTTGGCTTGCTGTAATAAATTGCGGTTAGCTTTTAAGTTTTTTATAAAGCGGTCATTGCCCTCTTTTAAGATTTCTAATGCTTTTCTTGGGCTAATGGTAGACTGTAATTCTTGTGTTATCGTTTTCATTTTGCTCATCTATATTATTTCTAAAACGTTCAATTTATGGGTGTTCAACAAACACATGTTTCTCTTCTTCTCCGGAGTTCTCCAGGTCATATTCTTTTTTAAATCCAACCAGCTTTACGCGGATATTTTCTTCTTTGGCTTTGATGGTTTTAAACTCTTCAATCAAATCCAGTACATCGTGGGCAATATATACCGTATCTGCAGCATTAATTACCACTCTTGAATTTTCTGGAATTGTAGCTAAGGTATTTTTGATGGCTGCCTTATTTAAAAAGGAAACCTCCTGTGCTAAATCGATGTGAATTACATCACCTTCTTTGTATTCTTCTTTACGGAAGTTATAGGCTCTTTTGATGTTTCCTCTCAAAATGGCAAATATACTGATGATCATTCCCAAGGCTACACCTTTTAATAAATCGGTAAAAACTACCGCACTAAAAGTGGCAATAAAAGGAATGAATTGATATTTACCCTTATCCCAAAAATGTTTAAATGTACTTGGTTTAGCCAATTTGTACCCAATTAACAATAAAATCGCAGCCAAGGTGGCAAAGGGAATCTTATTTAAAATTAATGGAATACTGAGCACACTAATGAGTAATAAAATACCGTGAATGATGGCCGACATTTTAGATTTTGCTCCGGCATTATTATTAGCTGAAGTGCGTACCACCACCGAGGTCATGGGTAATCCACCTAATAAAGCACTTACCATATTTCCAATACCCTGTGCTTTTAATTCTACATTGGTATCGGTATATCGCTTTTGTACGTCCATTCTGTCGGCAGCTTCAATACATAAAAGAGTTTCTATAGAAGCTACAATGGCGATGGTAATGGCTACTATCCAAACTTTAGCATTGGTAAAGCCAGAAAAATCTGGATTAACAATGATGGCTTTAAGTTCGTCTACCGAGGTTGGAACCGGCAAGGATACCAGGTATTTTTCTGTAATAAAATAGGCAGTACCCTTAAAAATAAACTCATTAATTAAAATGCCCACGGTTACTGCAATTAGGGCCGAAGGAAGCATCTTGATTTTTTTGAGCGCAGGTATTCTGTCCCAAACCAAAATGATGGCCAAAGAGATAAGCGTAACCGCCATTACCCCTATTTTGATATCGCCAAAGGCGGCCGCCACATCTGTAAAGATATTAAACCCAGATCCGACCTCTACGTCAGAACCTAATGCTTTAGGAATTTGTTTAAGGAAAATAATAACGCCAATACCGGCCAACATGCCTTCAATTACATTGGTTGGAAAATAATTGGAAATACTGCCCGCCTTAAGAAAGCCCAAAGCCAATTGTATAAGTCCGGCAATAAAAACGGCAGTTAAAAACACCTCAAAAGCACCTAAATCGCTTATGGCAACTAATACAATGGCTGTTAAGCCAGCTGCCGGACCTGAAACACTGAGGTG
>CAZFAE010000002.1:90372-93745 GCA_964516035.1 uncultured Sphingobacterium sp. | reverse complement strand
ATTCTGGAAGATTTTTTTGATAAATTATGGATAGGGAATAGGCCTTGGGGGTGACCATGCTGCAAAGAAATTTTGACCTCTTTTTGGATTTCTTCTTCAATTACAGAGTACAATTCAGTATTGTCAGAATTAGTGTTGACAACAGAAATTATGGTTGGTGTAACCGTAAAAACCAAAAATAGGATCAAGAAAAAATTCGCAGACCATTTCATTTCTGCGAACATATTTATTTTTTTTCGAAAACTGTCTCTTGATATTTTTTTTTAACAAAAAAATGGCATTTATTTTTATTTGTTCGAGAGCATACCTTGTTTGATCTCTTAATGTAACTTAAATCACAGATAACTCGGTCTTAATTAAGCATATTTGTTCAAAACAATTAAAAATGGAACTAATTGGTTACCTCGCTGCTGTATTAATTGGCATTTCTCTGGGTCTTATTGGGGGTGGGGGCTCAATTTTAATGGTTCCAATTTTGGTGTATATTTTTGGAATAAATCCGGTCATAGCCACTTCTTATTCTCTGTTTATTGTAGGCCTAGCGGCTCTTGTTGGGGCATACAATAATTATCGAAAGGGTTTAGTGAGCATTAAAACGGCCATCTTGTTCGGCTTCTCTTCAATTCTTACTGTTTTTCTGACCAGAAAGTTGCTCATGCCTGCCGTTCCTGCTCTGATTTTTTTAAATTCGAATTTTAGTATCAGCCAATCTAAAGCCACCATGATAGTTTTTGCTGTGCTGATGTTTTTGGCCTCCCTCGCTATGATCGGGCGCCAGAAAACTTTAGTTACTAATCAAGTGCATTCTCAAAAGAGTCTAAATTATTTACAAATTTTAGCTTACGGGGTGTTTATAGGCTTGGTAACCGGTTTTCTGGGTGCCGGAGGTGGATTTTTAATCATTCCATTTTTAGTGCTTGTGTTTAAAATGCCGATGAAACAAGCAGTAGGTACCTCCCTGTTAATTATTGCACTTAATTCTTTAATCGGTTTTACCGGAGATTTAGGGCGTTTTAAGTTAGATTGGCTATTCTTGCTGATTATTACATTAACGGCCATTTTAGGCATTTTTATAGGTGGAGCTTTGTCTAAAAAAATAGATGGAAATCAGTTGAAAAAAGCCTTTGGCTGGTTTGTTCTAGTTTTTGCAATCGCAATAATTATGAAAGAACTATTTTTTCTCATTGAGAAATAAAGCTTAAACTGAACTAATAATAATTCATTAAAACAAAGTTCCATAATCTAACTAAAGTAGCCGAGAAGACTGCTTCTTTGCTTTGTAACCTTTGTTACCGTTTAGGATGGCAAGACTAGTTATCTTTGACTAGGCAATTAAAAACTATGATTACTCAGCAAATTTTTGTAGAAAATATCAAATGTGGCGGCTGTATGAACAGTATCAAAACCGCTTTGATGAAATTAGAGGGGGTGAGAGAGGTGCAGGTGCATAAAGAAGAAGATTTGGTAAACGTAAGCGGCGATGCCTTTAATGAAGACGAGGTGCTGGAGAAACTAGCCGCTTTAGGTTATCCCGAAAAGGGGAATAATAGTTTAACGAGCAAGGCAAAATCAATGTTGAGCTGTGCGCTTGGCAAAATGAGTGCATAACAAGATGAAAAATTGGATTAAAAGTAATTCTCTGTATTTTATCGGGGCCGTTCTGGGTGCTATGGCCGGCTATGCCTATTGGTATTTTATAGGTTGTGCAAGCGGAAGCTGTGCCATTACCTCTAAACCTTTAAATAGTACGCTTTATGGGGCACTCATGGGGCTATTGCTATTTGGTGTTTTTAAAAAAGAGAACAAAAACTAAAGTATAAAACAGAGATATGGGAATTTTAAATTATTTATTTGGCGTTGGTGCAAGCGTTGATTTGAAAGAAGTGATAGCCGAAGGCGCTTTGCTGGTAGATGTAAGAACACCCGCAGAATTTGCCGGAGGCCATGTTAAAGGATCGTTAAATATTCCTTTAGATAGTGTGCAGAACCATTTGGCTAAGTTTAAGAATCATAAAAATATTATTGTGTTTTGCAAAAGTGGTGGCCGAAGCGGCATGGCCAAAACCATCTTGCAGCAAAATGGTTTTCAGAATGTAATTAATGGCGGCACCTGGCAAAATGTAGATCAGTTTGTTTAATAGAGATTTAAGGAATATGGTTTAACTTCGTGATAAAACCAGCAACCTTATTAATCATATGAATTTAGAAAGCTTAGCTTCCTTTTTTGAACCCAATTTGCTAAAAGAGATCCAAGAAGTAGGCAGCTTGCAGCATTTTAATGATGGAGACCTGATTATGGATTACGGCAAGTATATCCGCATGATGCCCATTGTTTTAGCCGGAACCGTAAAAGTATATCGCCTAGATGAAAATGGCAATGAAATTTTGCTCTATTACTTATCAAGCAGCGAGAGCTGTTCAATGGCTTATAGCTGTTGCCTCGAGGCCAAAAAAAGTGAAGTAAAAGCCATTGCCGAAGATCAGGTCACTTTAATCGCTATTCCACATGCCAAACTAGATGAGTGGATTTGCAAATACCCGAGCTGGAAAAATTACATCATGCGTAGCTTTAATGAGCGCTTTATTGAATTGTTGAAATCGATAGAAAGCATTGCTTTCCATAAACTGGACGAAAGATTGGTGGCTTATCTCAAAGAGAAACAGCGATTAACGGGTTCAAGCGTAATTAAGGTATCACATTATCTTATTGCAGATGAGTTAGCCACTTCGAGAGTTGTCATATCCAGGCTGCTTAAGCAATTGGAAAACGAAAGTAAAATTATTTTATACCGGAACGAGATTAAATTGATGCCGGCTTTTACCAATTAAAAAACAAAAATGAACATAGCGAGTTTTTTTACAGGTTGGAACCTGATGCGTATACTCCGTTTAATCATGGGGGTTATTGGAGCAGCACAGGCCATTGAGCTTCGCGATCCATTAATCGGCCTCATTGCCGCCTTCTTTTTATACCAGGCTTTGGCCAATGTTTCTTGTTGCGGAGTGGGTGCCTGCAGCACAACACCAAGCCGTAACTTTAAGAAAACAGATATGGTAGATACCACTTACGAAGAGGTTAAATAAAGTCGATGACCATGGAAACACAACAGAATAAACCCGCTAGTTTTTCTGAACTGATTAAAGGCGATAAACCGGTTTTAGTTGATTTTTTCGCCGAATGGTGTGGTCCTTGTAAAGTAATGGGACCCATGCTAAACGACCTCAAAACCCGCATTAGCGATCAGGCTACTATTATTAAAATAGATGTAGATAAAAATCCTGCGGCAGCGGCCGCTTACCAGGTTTCGGGTGTACCCACTTTAATTCTATTTAAAAACGGAGAAATTAAGTGGCGGCAGTCTGGGGTAGTGCC
>CAZFAE010000002.1:68364-90272 GCA_964516035.1 uncultured Sphingobacterium sp. | reverse complement strand
TGAGCTACAATTCCCGCTTTATCTATCAGGCCAACATTAGACCAGCGCAGTTGGCTATTTTGGTAAACCTTAAGCGTAGGCAGGGCATCTATCCCCAATTCTTTGCAAAGTGCCGGATTGTCATCCGCATTAATGCGAATCAGAATCATTTTTTCGGACATTTCTTTAGCTATTTCCTGCAGATAAGGTTCCATAATCTTGCAGGGGCCGCACCAATCGGCATAGAAATCAATTAGTACCATTTTATTCGATTGCAGCAGGGCATCAAATTGTTTTCGGCTCATGCCTGCCGAAACACTTCCAGAATCGGTAGTTTCGGGTAAATTATTAGCCCGCCATTGTAAAATACCGCCGTCTAGCTCAAAAATGGTTTTAAAACCCTGATTGCGCATGCTGCCGGCAGCGCTGGCACTTCTGGCACCGCTTAAACAGTAAATAAATACCCTGGCAGATCGGTCAATTTTGGCAATTTGTGCATCAAAATCATCTCCATTCCAATCAATATTAATGGCCTTAGACAAATGCCCTTTGGCAAATTCCTCGGGCGTTCTCACATCAATAATCAGGGCATCTTTGGCCTTCATTTTTTCAGCAAAGCTGACTGCCGAAAGGCTGGTTTGTACCGTTTGTGCTGCCGGTGTATTGCTGCAGCTGTTTAGTAAGAAAATAAGGCTGAATAAGCCTATAGAAAATAGTTTTTTCATGTGGGTTAAGCTAATTATAATTTTAGATTATCCTAAATAATTTCAGGAATCATACTCACTTCAGATTTAATAGAATTAGAGATCAGGCAAATCGCTTCCGATTTAAACAATACCCTTTCCGCACGTTCCCGATCTGCTTTAGAGGCAATATGAACCACCGGCCTAAGCACCACTTCGCTAAGCAGATAGCGACCTTCCACCTGTTCCAATTTTCCGCTCGCCCCGCAACTAAAACTGGTATACTCCAGTTTAGAATTTTCGGCAATGGCCAAAAAACTTGTCATAAAGCAGCTGCTTACCGCCGCTACCAGCAAATGTTCTGGCGACCAAATGCCAGGCATGCCTTTCGGAAATTCTGGCGGTGTGGCCACTTCAATGGTTTGGTTTAATACCGGAGAACTTAATGTTCCTTTTCTATCCTGGTTCCACTCTAGGTTTACTTCGTATTGATGTGTTTCGTTCATGATCTTTTCTTTATACAAAAGTACCGCCAAATCTTTTTTTGGTTTGTGACAATTGTTACCGTTCTCATTTTTTTAGCACAATATCTTTGACCCATTATCAAGCACACCTTATTACCATGATGAAGAAAATATATTTAAGTCTGTTTCTGGGAATCACACTTTTGCCCGGCCTTTCCTTTGGCCAGGATACGCTGATGATTTCAAAGAAAGATATTGTAGAAAGGCTGGCCGACAAAAACCTGCAGATCAAAATTGCCAATCAGGAATTTAAATCGGCGCAGGCAGATTACCGCCAATCCAATGCTTTGTTTTTACCAAGTATTTCGGTAAGCCATACGGCAATGCTAACCAATAATCCTTTAATGGCCTTTGGCTCTAAATTAAATCAGGAAATACTAACTCCTGCCGATTTTAACCCCGCATTACTTAATAACCCTGCAGCTACCCGCAATTATGCCACCCAAGTAGAGGCCTTACAGCCTCTACTCAACCTGGATGGCTGGTACGGCCGCCAAGCCGCCAAAGCCAAAATGGATGCCTACGGTTTGCAAACGGCACGCACCAAAGAATATCTGGAGCTGGAAGTAAATAAAGCCTTTATGCAATTGCAGCTGGCCTATCGTGCGGTTAAGGTTTTAGAAAAAGCCAATACCACCGGCGATGCCAATCTAAAACTGATTGAAAACTATTTTAAGCAGGGGATGCTGCAAAAAACAGATCTGCTAATGGTGCAGGTTAGGGTAAATGAAATTAAAAATCAATTACAATATGCCAAAAGCAATGTGCAGAATGCCTCAGATTATTTAGCCTTTTTGCTCAACGAAGATAATGGCAATAAAGTATTTAAGCCGATGGAAGATTTGGCCACCCAAATTACCGTAGAAACCACGACTGGGGTTTTGCCCGATAGCCGAAGAGATCTTTTAGCGATGAATAAATCTACCGAGGCTTACCGTAAAATGTGGCAGTCGAGCAAGTTGAGTTTGCTGCCGCGATTAAATGCTTTTAGTTCTTACCAACTGTACGACCGGCAGTTGTTTGGCACCCAGGCTAAAGGCTATTTGGTGGGATTGCAATTATCCTGGAATATTTTTGATGGTTACCAAACTTTAGGTAAAACGCAAAAGGCCAAAGCAGAATTTCAGAAAATGAGTTTGGAGAACCAGCAGTATAAAGCCAAGAGCCAACTAGAATTGAATAGCACCAGCCGCCAGTTAAAAGATGCCGAAAATAAGGTGAATTTATCGGAATTGGCTTGGAAACAATCGCAGGAAGCTTACCGCATTCGGAGTAATCGCTTTAAGCAAGGCTTAGAAAAAACAACCGATTTATTGACCTCCGAAACCCAGCAATTCCAGAAAGAACTGGAACACTTGCAGGCGGTTTTCGAATATAATTTTACTCAACAATACTTACAATTTTTAACCAGATAAGATTTATGAAAAGGATAATCATACCAGTAAGCTTCGTTATTTCCTCATTGTTGATTTCGTGCGGCAGCGAGCCAAAAGAAGCAGCAAGCACCAGCCCGGCCATTTCTGTAAAATTGGGCGGCAATACCACTGAAAACACCAGCGCTTTTGTAAGTGCCAGTGGGAAAATTGAAGCCGAAAATAGCGCCAACCTAAGCACCCGCATGATGGGTTATGTTACCCGGGTAAACGTAAAGGTGGGTCAGCGGGTTAGCCAGGGCCAGCTCTTGCTTACGCTAAATAGCAGCGATTTGTTGGCTAAAAAAGCACAGGTAGATGCCGGTATTTTGCAGGCCACTGCGGGGTACAACAATGCCAAAAAAGATTACGATCGTTTTGTGAACCTGTTTAAGCAGGAAAGTGCTTCGCAAAAAGAATTAGACGACATGACTGCCCGTTATGAAATGGCTAAGGCCGGTTTAGAGGGCGCCAAACAAATGCGCAACGAGGTACTGGCGCAATTTGCTTATGCTAATATTACGGCGCCTTTCTCTGGGGTGGTAACCAACACTTTTGTAAAAGAAGGCGATATGGCCAATCCGGGGATGCCGCTGCTAAGCGTAGAAGGTGCATCGAGATTGCAGGTTACGGCCATGGTTTCGGAAAGTGATATTGCGGCCATTAAAAAAGGAATGTCCGTTCAGGTATTGGTAAAGTCTTTAGATAAACAACTCAAAGGAAAGGTTTCTGAGATCAGTTTTTCTGCCAAAAACACCGGCGGACAGTATTTAATTAAAATTGATTTGGATAAAACCGATGCCGGCGTATTATCTGGCATGTTTGTGAATGTGCAGTTTCCGGTAGAGCATACTGCCCAAGCATCTGTCCAATCGGATAAAATATTGGTGCCGGCTACTGCTTTGGTTAAGCAGGGTCAGCTGACTGGTATTTATACCATTGGCGCTCAAAACGTGGCCATTTTAAGATGGTTGCGGATGGGTAAATCTTTCGGCCAACAGGTAGAAGTTTTATCGGGCTTATCGGCCAATGAGCAATACATTGTTTCGGCAGAAGGTAAATTGTTTAATGGGGCTAAGGTTCAATTAGCTAATTAGTTGATTTGCCAATTTGGCAATTCAGTTAATATGAAATAAACACTCAAATTAACGTTGCGTGAGGGATAGGAGGGGCATCCCGCGGCTTTAGCCGGGGATAAAACGGATAGCCCGACCCGACCCTGAAAGGGGAGGGACACGCTAAAAAAATAAAAAATTATGCAAGAAGGTATTTCAGGTAAGATTGCGAATTTCTTTATCAACTCTAAGCTGACCATTTTACTGATGGTGGCGCTGATGATTATTGGTTCGTACAGTTCGTTTTTAATTCCGAGGGAAGAGGAACCGCAAATTAATGTGCCCATGGCGGATGTGATGGTGGGTTATCCGGGGGCTAGCCCCGCGGAGGTAGAAAGCCGGGTGGTGAAGCCGCTGGAGCAGGTAATTTCGAATATTAAAGGGGTGGAGCATGTGCATAGTATGGCAATGAATGGCCAGGCGATGCTGATTGTGCAGTTTTATGTGGGCCAGGATGTGGAACGTTCGTATGTGAAATTGTACGACGAATTGATGAAGCATGCCGATATGTTTCCGGCCGGTGTTTATAAGCCGATGGTAAAAACACGTTCTATTGACGATGTGCCGATGCTGGGTTTAACGCTTTGGAGCGAAAAATATAATGATTTTGAAATCCGCCAGATCGCGGAGGAAGTGACTGCCGAGATTGAGAAAGTAAAGGATGTAGCCATTACTAAAGAAATTGGCGGCCGCAACCGGGAGGTAAAGGTGTTGCTGGATAAGGATAAAATGGCCGAGAATGGTGTAGATGCTTTGGGCATTATGCAAATGATTCAGGCCAATAATGGCAGCTCGCAGTCGGGCAGTTTTGTGCAGCACGATCAGGAGTATTTAATTACCACAGGCCGCTTTTTGACTTCCCAGGAAGATGTAGAGAATTTGGTGGTGGGTGTAAATGGCCAAATGCCGGTGTATTTAAAGCAGGTAGCTTCGGTACAAGATGGCCCGGCCACGCCGAGAAGTTATGTGTCTTTTGGATATGGGCAGGCTAATGAAAAATATGCGGCCAACCGTTCTGAATATTCGGCAGTAACCATTTCGGTGGCTAAGGTTAAGGGTGCTGATGCGATGAAAATTTCAGAAAAAATTCTGGAAAAAGTGGAACATTTAAAACAAGGCCTTATCCCGAATGAAGTGCATGTGGAAGTAAGCCGTAATTATGGCGAAACGGCATCGGACAAGGTGGGTGAGTTATTGCTGCACCTGGCTATTGCCATTTTTGCCGTTACCATTTTGGTAATGTTAACCATGGGATGGCGTGGCGGTTTGGTGGTGTTTTTCTCGGTGCCGCTAACCTTTGCTTTAACCTTATTTAGTTATTATTTATTGGGTTATACCTTAAACCGTATTACCCTATTTGCTTTGGTTTTTGTGGTGGGTATTGTGGTAGATGATAGTATTATTATTGCCGAAAACATGCATCGGCACTTTAAAATGCGGCGATTACCTTTTAAACAGGCAGCTATTTATGCAATTAATGAAGTAGGTAATCCGACCATTTTGGCCACGTTTACGGTTATTGCGGCTATCTTGCCGATGGCTTTTGTGTCGGGCATGATGGGCCCTTACATGAGTCCGATGCCTATTGGCGCTTCTATTGCCATGTTGCTGTCTTTATTTGTGGCTTTAACGGTTACGCCGTATTTGGGCTATCATTTATTGCATGAAAAAGATGAGCAGGAGAAAAAAGAAGAGCAGGGTTTAGAAACCAGTTGGATATACCGGATGTACAATAAAATTGAACGTCCGCTTTTGGAAAGTTCTCCAAAACGTCGCTGGATGCTGGGTATTACCGTTGTTTTATTATTCGGTTCCGTAGCCATGTTCTTTACCAAATCGGTAATTGTGAAAATGCTGCCTTTTGATAATAAAAATGAATTCCAAGTGGTTGTAGATATGCCCGAAGGTACCACGCTGGAAAGAACGTCGGCAGTTACCCGCGAAATTGCTCAGTTTCTGGTTACCCAAAAAGAAGTGGTAAGCTATCAGAATTATATTGGCACCTCGGCACCCATTACTTTTAATGGTTTGGTGCGCCACTACGATTTACGTGGTGGAAGCAATATGGCCGATATTCAGGTGAATTTAGTACACAAGGAAGACCGCGATTTACAAAGTCATGATATCGCCAAACTGGTTCGTCCGGAGATTCAGAAAATTGCCAAAAAGTATGGCGCTAATGTTAAAATTATTGAAGTGCCGCCAGGCCCGCCGGTATTATCTACGCTGGTAGCCGAAATTTACGGTCCGGATTATAAAGGACAGATTGAGGTGGCCCGCCAGGTAAAGGGTATTCTGCAGGAGAACGCAGACATTGTAGATATCGACTGGATGGTGGAGGATAATCAAACACAATACACTTTTGATATTGATAAGGAAAAAGCCATGCTAAACGGCATTGCGCCACAGCAGGTGGTGGGCAATTTAACTTACCTGTTGAAAGAGTATCCGGTTTCTAATTTATACGATGAACGGGCCAGTAAGCCGGTAGGCATTGTTTTGGCCCTGGCCGACCAGGATAAGAGCAGTTTGGAAGAGATTAAAAGCCTGAAAATTAAAGGCAGCCGGGGTAATGTGGTGCCGCTGGGCGATTTGGTAAAAGTAAACACCGATACCTTGCAGAAAACCATTTACCGTAAAGACCAAAAACGAGTAGTTTATGTAACGGCAGATATGGCCGGTGCATTGGAAAGCCCGGTGTATGCCATTTTAGGGATGAACGAAAAATTGCAGCAAATGAAACTGCCTACAGGTTACCGGGTAGATGAATTGTATATGGATCAGCCGGCCGATGAAAGTAATTTTACCATTAAATGGGATGGCGAATGGCAAATTACGCTCGAAGTTTTCCGCGATTTGGGTGCGGCTTTTCTCATTGTAATTCTCATTATTTATATGCTGATTGTGGGCTGGTTCCAGAATTTTAAAACCCCAATGGTGATGATGATGGCGATTCCGCTTTCGCTGATAGGTATTGTGCTGGGCCACTGGCTGCTGGGCGCTTTCTTTACCGCTACTTCCTTTATCGGGATGATTGCCCTGGCGGGAGTAATGGTGCGAAACTCGGTTTTATTAATCGATTTTATTGAAATCCGACTGAATGATGGCGTGCCTTTAAAGCAGGCGATTATTGAAGCAGGAGCGGTGAGAACCACCCCGATTTTATTGACTACCGGAGCGGTGGTTATCGGAGCTTCGATTATTTTGTTTGATCCTATTTTCCAGGGATTGGCTATTTCGCTGGTAGCTGGAGCCATTGTATCTACTTTATTAACTCTGGTGGTGGTGCCATTGATTTACTATATCACCGAAAGAAAAAAATGGGAGAAATCTTAGTGTGTCATACTAAGCTTGTCGAAGTATAAAAATTATAGGATATGAAATTATTAGTAATTACCGCCATTAAGGCATTTGAAAACGATGTGAAACAGCTGCTAAAGCAGGCAGCCGTTAGACAATTTAGCTACCGCGAAGTAACCGGATACCGCGATGTTTCGGAAGAGGCAATAGATTCCAATTGGTTTGCTTCAGAAATGAATGAAACCGAGTCGGTATTATTTTATGCTTTTGTTAAAAAAGGTTATGTAGAATTGCTTTTTAATCTGGTGGAGGATTTTAACAGCAGCCAGGAATCCAAATCAAGGGTACACGTAGCCATTATCCAAATCGAAAAATCAAATTAATTTTAAAATAAAGAAAAATGAAAAACAGATTAATCAGAGCCATTGCAGGTAGTTTTGTGCTTATCAGTTTGGTGTTGGCAGTTTATGTAAACCTTAATTTTTTATGGTTTACCGCTTTTGTAGGGGCTAATTTACTGCAGTCGTCAATCACCAAATGGTGTTTAATGGAAGATATTTTAGCCAAATTGGGTGTTAAGGACTAGCTTTACGGGTTGTAGGTTGAAAGTGTAAAGTTGTGAGTTGAAGGTTTTAGGTCTTCGGAATAAGGTTTTTATAACTTTTAACTTTATACTTTTAACTATTTACCTACACCTCATGTCCTACAACTTGCAATCTACACCCCACAACTTATAATTTATTGCTATTTTTAACACCTTATGACCCAATTACAAGCCGTTCTCAGTTGCAAATGTCCCCGCTGTCGTCAGGGCGATATGTATATGCACAGTTTATTTAGCTTAAAATATGCAGAAATGCATGAGCATTGCCCCAGTTGTAAGCTCCGCTACGAAATTGAGCCCGGTTTTTTCTGGGCAGCCATGTATGTGAGTTATGCTTTTAATGTGGCCGAATTGGTTACTACCGGCGTTATAGCCGGTCAGTTTTTGGGTGAGCAACAAATTTGGTGGTTAATAGGTATTGTCTTATCCCCGATTTTTGTGCTAATGCCCTTTAATTTTCGCTATTCCAGGGTATTGCTTTTGCACTTTTTGTCGCCCATTAAATTTGATAAAGCTTATCAAACTAAGTAGTTTGTCTCTTTATTTTCAAACTAATGCTTACTTGTTTAGCCTCTTGTTTTTGGCTTAAGTGCCAGCCTTGTATTTCGGCCATTTTTTTACTCAAATAGAGGCCCAGTCCGCTGCCCTGCTGTTCTTTTACTTCGCGATGAAATTGTTTAAAGGGTTCAGATTTTTCGAAAAAATCATCTTCATCATTGGTATGATTGCTAATTACTATCAAAAATCCATGTTCATCACAACTAAAATGTGCGTTTACTTCAGTCTTTATAGCAGAAAACTTCAGGGCGTTCCAAATTAATTCTTCGATAATATAAGTCAAATCATCGGCAGCAAGTTTTGTTTCAAAATCTTGCTGTATGTTAAAGCTGAATTTAATATCGTTTAACCTATTAAATTTGATTGCCTTTTCTGTGAGTGTGTTTTGCACATATTGTTTCAGCCAATTGGCATTGATGCTTGTTTTTTGTTTGTTCTTACGCCCTCTTTGTAATTGAAAATAAAGAATAAAATTTTTGTATGTCCGGTGCAGTCTTTTTGCCGAACTTTTAATGGCCATTGCAATCTCTTTAATTTCCGCCTGAGATAAGTTTTCCAGAGAGTTTTGAAGTGTTTCAGAAAGTCCGATAATGCCATTGAGAGGGGTGTTATACTCGTGACTATTGATCTTGGTAAACACATCCAGTTTGTTATCCAACTCATTCTGAATTTTAGTTTCTGTATATTTTAATCTTTGTAAGCGAATATCAATTGCATTTAGAATTTCTTCGCTTGTAAATGGTTTTACAATATAATCATCTGCACCCATCTCCATACCCTTGCGTTGGTCTGCACGCTCTATTTTTGCGGTAAGAAAAATAAACGGGATATTGGCGGTTTCTCCTTTAGATTTTAAAGTGCGTAATAGTTCAAATCCATCCATATTGGGTGTCATGATATCACAGATTACTAAATCTGGCAGATGCTCCTGAATGCCCTTTAAACCTTGAAGTCCATCAGTATAGGCCCTCACGGTGTATTGATAAATTTCCAGAATTTCTTGTAGATTTTCCCGTATCGACCGGTCGTCTTCAATAATGATGATTTCCATTTTACTCAATTATTTTTATCCCGGTAGGCTGATTTTAAAAGAGCTGCCGGCATTTTCGGTGCTGCTAAAACTGATTTTACCCTCATGAATATCTACAAAATGTTTAATAACTACCAGACCCAAGCCGGTGCCTTCAATATTACGGGTATTTGAAGCTCTGCTAAATGCAGAGAAGAGGTTTTTTTGTTCTTTGGCGGGGATACCGATTCCATAATCTATCACTTCTACCTCTAAGTTTAATTTATTAAAGATGAGTTTGATTGTGGGGTCGGGTTTGTTGGCAGAATATTTAATGGCATTACTTATTAGGTTACTTATCACGTGTTTAAATAAATCTGCATCTACTTTGCAGGGTCTTTGAGTTCCTGCTATTTCAATATTAATTTTTCTGCCTATTTCTTTAGGATTGAAATTTTGATCAATCAGCTCATTTATAATTTGCAGTACATCAATCATTTCTGGATGAAAAACCACTTTCCCGGCATCAATTTTACCTAATTGTAAAACATCGTTCATTAATTCGGTTACCCGTTTAATCTGGCTTTTAATACGGTAGAAGTGCTTTTGGCTTTTGTTTACTACCTGATTTAAATCGCCTTTACTAATTAATTCGAGTAGTTCTACACTCGAAAATATGCCCGCCATGGGTGTGCGTATCTCATGCGATACCATGTTTACAAACCTTGATTTTAGTTCATGTAGTTCACGTTCGTTGTGGATGCTTTTGAGTAATTCATTTTCTGCTTTCTTTTTTTCTGTAACATTGGTTAATGTGCCCCAAATTTGGGTTCTGCCATCACCCAAGTCCAAAATGGAAGCATAAGCCTCTACATAAACAATGCCTTTGTTTTTGGTAAGCAGTTTAAGTACTGTAAATACTTCGCTTTTCTTTTTCGAACTGAGATCGAAAATATCTTGTCTGATTTTGTCTACGTCGGCCGGATCGGTAAATTCTGCAAACGATTTGCCAAGTGCCTGACTAACTGTAAAGCCGGTAATTTTCTCCCATGTTGGGTTCAAAAATTCAATAAAACCATTAAAATCTATTCTGAAAATGATTTCTTGTAAACCATTAACCACGGTTTTGTATCTTAATTCAGATAATCGAAGGTCTTCTTCTGCTGATTTCCGTTCCGTAATTTCTTTATAAGTCCAGATATGCCCGGCAAAAATATCTTTTTTAAAATAGGGCATATAGCTGGCCGAAAGAAAGCGACCATCAATAAGTTCTAATTCAGTATCGTGAATGACTTGGTGTACGCTGATGGCCTGCTGAACGTAGGAAAGAAATGCTTCAGGATTTTTAAAATGTGCTTTAGACTGATCTGCCATATTTGCACAATCCATACCGGTAAGTTGGTGCGGGTCGATGTTAATGCCAAACATATCGCAGAAATATTGATTGGCAAAGCTGATTTGCCGATGTTCATTTTCTGCCAATACCGCCAGGGGGAGTTTAAATAAAACTTCTTGAGCACGGTTAAATGCTTCTTTTTCTTCAGTCATGTCTAGATTAAGGCTAAAATAACTGCTCAATAATTTTTTGTAAAACCTCTTTTTCAATGGGTTTCGGCACCATATGCCGGATATTCAGCTCATCCATCTGTTTTTGTATATCATCAAAAATACCTGCCGATACAAACACGATGGGGATGTAGTTTGGTGACATTTTTCGGATTGCAGCAGCGGTTTTAAAGCCATCCATTTCTGGCATTAAAATATCTAATAAAATTAGATCGTATGCGTTTTCTTTAACTAAAGCCAGTGCTTCGTCTCCTCCCGATGCCAGATCTACTTCCATATTTAAGGCAATAAGTATGTGTTTCATTACTAAGCGATTAATCGCGTCGTCGTCTACACACAATACTTTCTTCTTTACCAATAACTTTTCGCTCATCTCTTACCTATTTATTCTTCCATTCTGGCAGCTAGTTGCGATCTGGAATTTACACCCACTTTTTGATAAATATGTTTTAGATGCTGATTAACCGTACGGGAAGAAATATATAAAGCTTCGGCAATTTCCTTATAGGATAAGCCCAATTTAATCTGTTTTGCAATTTCTTTTTCCCTATTGGTAAGGGTATTGATAATGGAATTAATTTTATTCCGTTTTTTTGTAATACTGCCAATTAATGTTTTTGCAGCACTTGGAGATAGCGCCGCTCCATTTTCAAAGATGTTTAAAATAGCTTCTTTTACCGCACTTAAGGACATGTTTTTAGTTAAAAATCCTACTGCACCATTGTTTAAAGCATTGAGTATATTTTCCTGATCTTCAAAAGCCGTCATCATCACTATTTGTGTATCCGGATACAAAGATTGCAGCACTGCTATGCCCGCTATACCACTCATGCTCGGCAATTGTATATCTAAGAGAATAATATCTGGAATGATGGTATTTCCTTGGTCGTAATATTCTTCCAATTCTGCGATAGAACTTACTCCAAACACACAGGTAAATGGTTCAAAACTCTCAAAGTATTCTTTGTAGTTTGCTAAAAGCAGATCGTTGTCTTCTACAAAGCCTATTTTAATGTATGTGGTATCCATAATTTAACTCGTTTGACTTAATTGGGGATATTTATAACTCTAGATTATTAAAGAATCCGATTAATAATTGATGTTGTAACTTTGCTTTAACTAAAAGTAGGCATATAAAACCATTAATTACAAATTAATCTCACAATTTCTATTTAGAAATATACTAATTAATTATTAACAATTGTTCTCCTTTTGGGTAAGGAAATGAATAAAAAAGGCCCTCCTATTGGAGAGCCCTTAATTTTTATTGACGGTGGAGATTAGTTACCCATTTGTCTTCTCATTCTCCAGCTATCCTGTCCAGGCATTTGCATTTGATTAGTAGGCATTTGCTGGCCATTAAATTTTTGCAGCTTTAAACTAAACGTTAACATGGCATAACGTGCCAAACGGTTACTTCGGGTATCGGTAATACTATTGCCAGTTACCGAACGAGATACACTCGTGTTCTCATTGTACACATCAAACACTTGCAAACGTAAGGATCCGGCATTTCCTTTCAGAAATTGTTTCTCTAAATAGGTATTCATAATCAATGGGTTTACGGCTAATGCACCGCTGTATCCCTGATTGATTACTTTATTTATTTCTGCACCCAGTACCCAGGTTTTACGGATATATGCCTTGCCGTTAAAGGTGAAATTCCAGTTAGAAACCTTGGCGTTGGCCTGCGTAGAAACCGTGTATTGGTTGCGGTTAATGGTATAATTTGCTCCCGGATTGAGTTCTATCCATTTTGCCGGATTTAATTGGAAGCTTGCACCTTGGCTTATAATCAGGTTTTTACCGGTATTTTTTTGACTGTCTACAAAATTTACGTTATTGGTGTAGTTTACAAATCCATTAAATGAAAGGGTGTACTTGCGTTCTGCCAAAGGTTTAGACCAATTGTAGAAACCATTTATCGTGTAAAACCCATCGGCATTAAGGTAACGGGTTTCAATTTTGTTGCCGGTTAAGTATAGGGTATTGCTTACAATTCTGTTCTGGCTAAAGTTCATCGATACGTTGGTAAACAATACGTCGCCTTGTTCAAAATTAAAGTTATTGAAACGCAGATTAATATTGTGGCTAAATTCTGCCTTCAAATCTGGGTTACCAATTACCGGGAATTGCGGATTTGATAAATCGTAAACCGGCTGTAATTGATTGAAAGACGGCTCATTGTTACGGCCATTATAAGAAGCATTAAATTCTTTGGTACGAGAGAAACTATACGAATAGCGGGCAATTGGGATAATGTTAACTGCCGTACGTCTGGAGCTAGTCTGGTTGGTTAAAGATTCGCCAGAGAGTAAGGTAGGTTGTACGCTTAAACCAAGGGTGTAATTGTATTTTTTCTGGGTAACACGGTAGTTAAGGCCTGCCCGGTTTGTCATAAAGAAATAGCTGTAATCATTACTCTGACTCGGAATAGCCAGTGCATTGCCCTGCTGGTCTATACCAAAAGTCTGTCTGGAGTTGTGGTAATCAGCATAAGAAAAATTCCAGTTAAATTCCAGGCTTTGCGTACGGCTCAATGGCTCGATATAAGATAATCCAGAACGGGTGGTGGTGTTGGTATTGTCATTGCCTACCTGTTGTCTTTGAAATACCTCATTAGAACCGCCTCCAGAAGTGTAGTAGGTGGTCTGGTTGGTTGCATCGTTATCCTGCTCGGTATTATTACGGCTTACCGATAAATTTAATGAAGCCGAACGGCCGCGTTTTCCAAAACGATGATTAAACAATACATCGGCACCGTAGTTTGGAGTTTCAGATTGGCTGGTACTCAAATTGGTACCTGCAGAAGTCATTTGGGTACCATCCTGTAAAAAGGTAAAATTGGCATTGTTATCTCCTTTTGATTGTCCTAAATTGAAATAAGGAGTCACTTTGAGAAAGTTTAAACTGTCAATTTTATATTCAAAATTCCAGTTTAAGCGATGGTTGATATTGTTGGTGTTATTTACACTGTTTTGGTCATTTAATATAAAGCCCGAACTGTTTATATTTTGTTGCTCGGTGTTTCTAAGTACTTTATTATCTCTGTTGGCATAGCTGTAATTTCCGTAAGAAGTTAGTTTTTTACTCCATTCGTCACGGTAGTTTAAGCCAATAGAACCCACATCTGTAATTCCGTCGCCGCCGTTATTATTGCCGCTTCCAAATTGTACACGACCACCACCGCCGCCGCCAAGTTGTATACGGGCGCCACCGCCACCACCATTAAAATTAAATAGAGAGGTATTGGTATTGTTCAGGTTGCCCAGAAAAGAGATCTGCTGTGTTTTGTTAAAGGTATTTGCCGTTAAATTTGCCTGATAACGGCCCTCATTACCCTGGCCAATTCTACCCTGAGCAAAATAGCCTCTGTTTTTATCGGGTCTGATCTGGATGTTCAGAATTTTTTCCGGATCGCCTTCTTTAATGCCTGTAAAATTAGCCTGATCGCCATAGTCATCCAAAATTTGGATTTTATCAATCAAATTAGCAGGTAATTGCTGGGTGGCAGTTTTTACATCTCCGCCAAAAAAGTCTTTACCATTTACCCTCACACGGGTAATGGTTTTACCTTGTGCTGTAACGTTTCCGTTAGCATCTACCGCAACACCCGGTAATTTTTTTAATAAATCCTCCACTTGGGCATCATCTTTTAACTTATAATCAGCTGCCCGGTACTCTACCGTGTCTTCTTTAACCGTAACAGAAGGGGTGCCAGAAATAACTACCTCATTTAATAATCTGGAATCTGATTTTAGGGTAATTGCATCGATGGCTATTTTCCCTTCACCTTCATTATAAACGTATTTGCGGGTAAAAGACTTATAGCCTATGCTGGTAACGGTTAGGCTAAACTGCCCCGATTTTATCATTCTAAACGCAAAAAAGCCATCTGCATTAGTTCTGGTGAATAAAGTGTCTTTAGCCAGAGCTAATTTAACCGAGGCCGCAATAACAGACTGTCCGGTAGAATCTTTAACCGTTCCGAAAACTTCGTAATTAGATTGTTGAGCAAAAATGGTAGTACTGATAACTAAAAATAGGGCTGCTGCTAATATTTTTTTCATTGAGAGTTGGATGTATTTTCTTAATTGTCTTTTTTGCTGGCCAAACTGCAATAGAACTTAAATCCGGTCGGTTCTAAAAACGTTGGCTCAGGTACCCGATTATCAATTGGTCTACCTGCATTGATTCTGCGATTAAAGTTTTGAGCCATCAGCCGATTAGCCGAATTGATGTTTAAGCCGTTAACTTTAATTTCACAGGCAAAATTATCACTTTTAAAGGCATCAGAATGTAACAATTTCATGGGCAGGGCGTATTCGCAAACCAATAATCCAGACTCATCTATTCCTGCTGCCACCCGGATACCATAATCGTTTATTACCGCTATTTTACCATCTAACAATTGCTCAAAACCATTCACTCCAATCTCTTTTAAATCTCTTAATTCCTGGGCTATTCTGGCGTTGCGTTGTGCTTTATCCTCTTTATTTGGTTTGGCAGGCGCTATGCTTCCTTTGCGGGGCATCAATGGAAAAGTAATTGTTTGCCAATTCTTCTTCTCTCCGGTAAAATTCACCGAAAAACTAATGCCACCTAATAAAAGTCGTTGTAAATCTGCACTTGAGCTGCTTTTTACTACCAAAAAAAGTGTGCTTTCATTATTGGCAACGGCATATTGTAATTTGCTGGCTATGTTTTCATGCAACAAATCAGAAGGCCATTCAGAAGCTAAACCATCTATTAACAGAGATTGAGGAGCATAGTTATTTTGTAGAAATAGCTTGTTTTTCTGGGCAAATAGTCCCCCTTGATTCAGGAAAATTAGAACCAATAATAAACACTTTATGCAAAATTTACCAGCTCTTTTCATACCTCATCAAAGATTTAAATGGTTTAATTTTAATACTATTCTGTAAACCGCAAAGATAACCATTAATCAAACAGGGCTATTCAAAAAGAAAAACGAGTTTCTTGAAGGAAACTCGTTTTGAAGAAATACAAAATAATAGATATCACATAGGTAGATGTAATTTTATTTTTCAAATTTTCTTATAATTCATAGTTGTTTTGAGTGCATGAATTGTAGATAATTTCAGCGTTTTATTACAGTTTTTAGCAATTTTTAATTCCTCGTTAAGTAGATCTAAAAGTAATTTGTCATACTGTTCTGTTATTCTCGATAAATAATTAGTTTCTGGCCTTTTCATAATCTGGAGTTTTTTGTGATGGCTTAATTCATTTGTTTCTCTTAAAAACAATGCTAATGTTGTACCAAAAGCCTGGTTAAATTGAAAAAACCTTAATCCGGATAAAACATCTATTTAGTCTCACTTTTTTGATGAATAGCTAACTTTCAAACAACAAATTAAACTGAAACAAAATAACACTCGTTATATCTGCGCTATTTTTATAGACGTATTGTAGGCGAGCCTATACAGTAAAGCACTTGTTCAGGTTATATTTCTACAACTGTAGAAATATAACCACACATCATACACCAATATAACCACACATTCAGTTTTAGAAATACTAATATTAAGCCCAACAATTGGTTAAATTTTACACTTGTGGAAATTTAAGCGCAACACAAACTCAGAAATCCATTAGATTTGTAATGAATAAAATATAGCGCTGCTTTATGGCTGATGAGTTGAATTATAGTGAAGATAGTATCCGTTCCCTCGATTGGAAAGAACATATCCGTTTACGGCCGGGAATGTACATTGGTAAATTAGGCGATGGCTCTGCTTACGACGATGGAATTTATGTGCTGCTCAAAGAAATTGTAGATAATTCTATCGACGAATTTGTGATGGGCGCCGGCAAAACCATCGACATTTCTATTAGCGACCACAAAGTAATGGTAAGAGATTACGGACGTGGTATCCCCTTAGGTAAAGTAATAGACTGTGTTTCTAAAATCAACACTGGCGGTAAATACGATTCTAAAGCTTTCCAAAAATCTGTAGGCTTAAATGGGGTGGGTACCAAAGCCGTAAATGCTTTGTCTGCAAATTTTATGGTGCAATCCTACCGGGATAATAAAACAAAAAAGGCCGAGTTTGAGAAAGGTGAACTGGTAAACGATTTGCCTGAAACCGAAACTACCCAGCGCAATGGTACTGCCATTACTTTTTATCCGGACGAAACCATTTTCCGCAATTATCATTATATCCCCGAATTTATAGAAAGCATGATTTGGAACTATGTGTTCCTTAACTCAGGCTTAACCATTAATTATAACGGGCAGAAATTTTTCTCAGAACGTGGGCTCTACGATTTACTGGTCCGTAATTCTGATACCGAAAATATCCGTTATCCCATTATCCATTTAAAAGGTGAGGATATAGAATTAGCCTTAACCCACGGACAGGCTTATGGAGAAGAATACTATTCTTTTGTAAACGGACAGCACACCACCCAAGGTGGAACGCACCAGGCTGCTTTTCGCGAAGCGGTGGTAAAAACCATCCGCGAATATTACAAAAAAGAGTTTGACGCCTCCGATGTACGGGGTTCTATTGTGGCCGCTATCGCGATAAAAGTACAAGAGCCGGTTTTCGAATCGCAAACCAAAACCAAACTCGGTTCGCAAAACGTAGGGCCCGAAGGTCCATCCGTTCGTACATTCATCAACGATTTTGTTAAAAAAGAATTAGACGATTACCTGCACAAACATCCTGAAACTGCCGATGCCTTATTAAAGCGCATTCTGCAATCAGAACGGGAGCGAAAAGACATTGCCGGTATCAAAAAACTCGCCAACGAGCGGGCGAAAAAAGCTTCTTTGCATAACCGTAAATTACGCGATTGCAAAGTGCATTACGATGATAGCCACGAACGCAAACAGGAAACCACTTTGTTTATTACCGAGGGAGATTCTGCCAGCGGTTCCATCACCAAATCAAGAGATGTGCAAACCCAAGCGGTTTTTAGTTTAAAAGGGAAGCCGCTCAATTGCTATTCGTTAACCAAAAAAGTGGTGTATGAAAACGAGGAGTTTAACCTGCTGCAACACGCTCTTAATATTGAAGATGGTTTAGATGGCCTGCGTTACAACAATATCGTAATAGCTACCGATGCCGATGTGGATGGTATGCACATCCGTTTATTATTGATGACTTTTTTCCTTCAGTTTTTCCCGGATTTGGTAAAAGCCAGGCATCTATCCATATTACAAACCCCATTATTCCGGGTACGAAATAAAAAAGAAACCATTTATTGCTATAGCGATGAAGAACGTCAGCGGGCCATTGCCAAGCTGGGAGGTAAGCCCGAAATTACCCGATTTAAAGGTTTAGGAGAAATTTCTCCGGATGAATTCGGTTTATTTATCGGTAAAGACATCCGTCTCGATCCGGTGCTTTTATCTAAAGATCAAAGCATCAAAAGCCTGCTCGAATATTATATGGGTAAAAACACGCCCGACAGACAGCAGCATATTATTCAGAATCTGAGAGTAGAAGTAGATGTTTTTGAAGAAGACCTCAAAAAAGAAGCTGCAGAGGCTTTAATTGCCTGATTTTTATGACTGCACTAAGTTTGAAACGAGTTAAACAAGAAGAAGCGGCCCTTTTGCTCGGTTTCGCTGAACCTGTTTTTAGGCATGCTTTTGAACACTTAAATGAGGCAGAACATTTTGAAATTTATATGCGTGAAGCCTTTACGCTAAAACAATTCGAAGCAGAACTGGCCAATTCAGAATCGGTGTTTTACTTTGCTTTGCTGGAAAACGAAATAGTTGGGTATATCAAACTAAACTGGGCATCTGCACAAACGGATTTACAGCAAGAACCCGGCATAGAGCTGCAACGCATTTATGTAAAACCAGAACTCCAGGGCAAAAAAATAGGGCAATATTTGTTATCAGAAGCTATTGAATTTTCTCAAGAACGCAATTTTCCTTTTATCTGGCTGGGTGTTTGGGAAAAAAATCCGGCGGCCATACGTTTTTATGAGCGCCATGGTTTTAGCCAATTTAGCAGCCATACTTTTATGGTAGGCAACGATCCGCAAACCGATTTTTTATTGAAACTAGATTTTATCAGTACCGAAAAAAACTAAACTGCATTTTATAAGGTTTACACGAATAATTTTGTAAAGAACTCCTTAAAAAATCATTTACGAAAAATTTATATTTACCACACTATTATTTTTAGCCCAGGATGAGTGAAGAATTAGATAAACCGTCAGAAAACGAAATAAGCCATAATATCATTTCCCTATCGGGATTGTATGAAAACTGGTTTTTAGATTATGCTTCTTACGTAATTCTAGATCGTGCTGTTCCGCATATCCACGATGGCTTAAAACCGGTTCAGCGGCGTATTCTCCATTCTTTAAAAGAAATGGACGACGGACGCTTCAATAAAGCGGCCAACGTAATTGGCAATACCATGAAATACCATCCGCATGGCGATGCTTCTATTGGCGATGCCATGGTACAAATTGGTCAAAAAAACTTATTGATTGATACCCAAGGAAACTGGGGCGACCCCATTACCGGCGATTCGGCAGCGGCTCCACGATATATTGAGGCACGCTTATCTAAGTTTGCATTAGACGTAGTTTTTAATCCCGATACCACCGAATGGCAATCCAGTTACGATGGCCGAAATAACGAACCCGTAACACTACCGGTAAAATTTCCTTTGCTTTTAGCCCAAGGTGCCGAGGGTATTGCCGTGGGTTTGGCCACCAAAATTATGCCTCATAATTTTATCGAACTCATTGATGGATCTATTGAGGTATTGAAAGGAAACCGGCCAAATCTGATGCCCGATTTTCCAACCGGAGGTATGGCCGATTGTACGGCTTATAACGAAGGACAACGCGGAGGGAAAATCCGGGTACGGGCAAAAATTGTGGAACGGGACAAGAAAACTTTGGCTATTACCGAAATTCCTTTTAGTACTACCACAGGAAGTTTGATAGACAGCGTGATTTCTGCCAACGACAAAGGCAAAATTAAAATCAAAAAAATTGAAGACAATACCGCCAGAGATGTAGAAGTAATCATCCATCTGGCACCTGGAATTTCTCCTGACGTTACCATCGATGCATTGTACGCATTTACCGATTGTGAGGTTTCTATTTCTCCAAATACCTGTATTATCCGGGGCGATAAGCCTTGGTTTATGAGCGTAAACGATATCCTGACAGAAAGTACCAAGCATACTAAGGCACTTTTGAAACAGGAATTGGAAATTAAATTGAGCGAACTAAAAGAACGTATATTTTTTAGTAACCTCCTTAAAATTTTCATCCAGGAAGGGATGTACAAACACCCGGATTACGAAACTTCTGTAGATTTTGATGGCATTGTAATCGTATTAAACAAATTGTTTAAACCTTTTACAGAATTGTTTTACCGTGAAATTTTATCAGAAGATTTTAAGAAGCTGATTGATAAACCGATGAGCAGCATTACCCGCTTTGACGTTAAAAAAGCGGATGATTTGATGGCATCACTCGAAGAGGAAATCAAAATCGTAAACAAGCATCTTAAAAATCTGACCGAATACGCCATTGCCTGGTTCGAGAAAATTAGAGCTAAATATGGTGCCGGCCGCGAACGTAAAACCGAGTTGCGCTTATTTGATAAAGTTGAAGCGTCTAAGGTGGCATTGGCCAACGTAAAATTATATATGAACCGCGAAGATGGTTTTATTGGAACCTCTTTGCGTAAAGATGAATTTATTTGCGATTGCTCGGATATCGATGAAATTATTGCTTTTAGGAGTGATGGCAAGTTTACAGTAAGCAAAGTGGCCGAAAAAACCTTTGTGGGTAAAGACATTATCCACGCCCAGGTTTTTAAGAAGAATGATGAGCGTACGGTTTATAACCTGATTTATAAAGATGGCGAAACCGGAGCTTCTTACATTAAGCGTTTCTCGGTTTTGGGGATTACCCGAGATAAAGAATACGATTTAACCAAAGGTTCCAAGGGGTCGCAGATATTGTATTTCACGGCTAATCCTAATGGCGAAGCAGAGGTGGTGAACATTGCTTTAAAGCCGCATTCTAAATTGCGCAAGCTGCAATTTGATCTCGATTTTGCAGAAATAGCGGTCAAAGGACGTAGCTCAATGGGTAATACGGTGTCTAAATATCCTATTAAAAAAGTAACACTTAAAAGTAAAGGTGTTTCTACGCTTGCAGGACGTAAAATTTGGTTTGATACTATTTTAAAACGTTTAAATGTAGATGGTCGCGGCAAATTTTTAGGCGAATTTGATGGCGATGATCAAATTCTTTGCCTTAATGCCGATGGTGTTTATGAATTGACCGGCTTCGATTTGAGTAATCATTTTGATGACAATTTGCTTTTGATGGAAAAATACAATCCGGAGAAAGTGTACTCGCTTATTCATTGGGATGCAAAATCTAAAAACTATTACGTAAAGCGTTTCTCTTTTGAGAAAACTTCTGATGGCAAGAAGACAGCGATTATTTCTGAAGAAAGCGGTTCAAAACTGGTGTTAATTAGTGGAGCGAGCCATCCAAAAGTACAGATTGATATCTTAAAGGGTAAAACACAGACGCCTGAGAGTGCCGAAGCCGATTTGTCTGAATTGATTGACGTGAAAGGTATGAAAGCCATGGGTAATCGTTTGAGTCCGCACGAAGTAAGTAAAGTGACTTTAATAGCCGAAGAA
This sequence comes from uncultured Sphingobacterium sp., assembly GCA_964516035.1. Lineage (GTDB taxonomy): Bacteria > Bacteroidota > Bacteroidia > Sphingobacteriales > Sphingobacteriaceae > JAIPAN01. Next base: position 68,852 of record CAZFAE010000002.1, on the reverse strand, counting down.
GAACCGGAACCTATTTTGCCAATATCTGTATCGGAAGAGTCTGAATTGGTCCGTGAAGACACGAACCGTAGCGAAGAAGTGGTTAATGAGGTTGAAGAAACCGAAGTTTCTGAGCCGGGTGCAATTGAGGAATTAGAAATTCAGGAGCAAGCTACTGAGCCGGAAGCTGTGTTAGAATCTGAAATTGAGGAACAAGAAATTGCGGTGCTTTTAGAAGAGAAGGAACCCGAAATGGTGGTCCCTGAAAAAGTTGAAATTATTGAAGCAGAACCCGCCAAGCCAGTAAAAGATATCGGATTTGAAATCACCAATCCAGATGATGTGGAGATTGATGATAAGGGGCAATTGGGTTTGTTTTAAAGTCGTATTTAGTGGTGCCACGACGTTAACTAGTGGCACAACATTTTACAAAAAAATAACAGGATTTTAAAAAGGGGCTTTTTTATTTTTTAGTTAAATAAAAACAGGGTTAAAAGATTATGATTTTA
>CAZFAE010000002.1:63829-68354 GCA_964516035.1 uncultured Sphingobacterium sp. | reverse complement strand
TTGTTTTTTTTGTTGTTTGTGTTCTTTTGTTTTTTTATTTATGTGGTTTTTTGGGGCCCAACTATTGTGTGGCGCCCCACCACTTTGTCCAAAAAAAGCCCTGGATTTTAATCCGGGGCTTTTTGATTTTAGAGTGAATAGAAAACGGGCTTAACCGTTTCTGATTTTATCCTTAAATTCCTTCAATAGTTTATTCAATTTGGGCTGAATAACCATGCTGCAATAAGGCTGGTACGAGTTATGGTTAAAATAATCCTGATGGTAGGCTTCCGCCGGATAAAAAGTGCTTGCCGGACTAATCTCTGTTACAATCGGATAATTATAGACCTTTTCTTCCGTCAGTAATTGAATCATTTTTTCCGCTTCCAGGCGCTGGATTTCATCGGTATAAAAAATTACTGAACGGTATTGTGTTCCTTCGTCGTTGCCCTGGCGATTAAGCGTGGTTGGGTCGTGGGTTTTAAAAAAGACTAACAAAAGTTCTTGTAATGAAATCTCATTAGAGTTAAACTCAATTTCAATCACTTCGGCATGGCCGGTTTGTCCGGTGCAAATTTCGCGGTAAGTGGGATTTGGAAATTTACCGCCCATATAGCCAGAAACTACTTTTTTCACCCCATTTACCCGCTGAAAAACAGCTTCGGTACACCAGAAACAGCCTCCGCCAAGAATTAATTTTTCTAAATCCACTTTACTGATATTGGATGTAAATTGGTTTCGGAGTTAATCTTACTAATTCCTCGGGTGTCATTAAGCGATTTGGTGGGTTTTTAAGATCATTTTTATAAAACAATTTAAAGCCAGTAAACTGAACCGGCTCAGAATAAATCCAATGACGGTAAGTGCCTTTTTTCAATTCCGGCGCACCCCAACCATCCATATGCATCACAAATTGTACTTCAGGATGTAATTTAATTTGCTTGCTGTTGGTTAGCATGCCCTTGGTAAAGCGATGCACCACAAAAACTTTGGGCGGCAAGTTATTTTCCTGCACTAGTTTGGCCAGGTAATCGGAGCAATAATTGATATCGGCGGCATCATAAGTGCCAATTTTAGTGCCGGGTTTGGCACCAGTTTTCATGGCAAATTCGGGATCAATACCCAAATGTACCTGTGGTAATTTGAGGTATTTTCCTAACAAAGGCAATTCCGAACGGATATTACTCAAAGCCACCTGAATATCTAAAAACACAATGGCATTGCGCATTTTGGCAATTTTTAAAACCGAATCTATTTGTTTATCTGGCATCCGGAAACGGTATTTGCCGTCTTTCCCGCCATCGCCCTGTGCCACTACGGCAATATAATGCAAGGCCGGCTGTACCGGTGTTTTCGGATCGGCTTTCTCCCAATTTTTAACCTCTTGGTCTAACCTAGCCAGCATTTGCTTGGGAGGTAATTCACCTAAAATCCCCATCCGTACCGAATATAGATTTCCATAATAGGCAATGATCCGTTTGAAGGGCAAAATGGCTCCTGCAACTGGATAAGGCTGTTTTTTTACCGGCCATTTTCCGGTAGTATCGCCATTGGCCAAATATTTTATTTTTTGCTGGTAAGCCAGCGTATCTACTGCCGGTAAATCCTCGCTTTGCTTGGTGTTTATTGCTGATTCGGCGCCGTTTTTTGTAGTGTTGGCCGAACCATTACAATTCATTAATAAGGTACTCAGGCAACTTAATAGTAGGAGGGATGTTTTGAAGGTCATTGATGTAAAAGCTATTTACACCAAATATAATATAATTTGTAATGAGCAAGCACCAAGCATATTCTACTCTTATTTCTATTTTTTCGTAAAATTGCAACAATTTAATGTTTAAATTAATAAATTTAATATATTGATTAAGAGGTAATTAGACGGGATTGGAAAAAATAATTTAAAAAGTTTAGCTTAAACTAAACAAATATGAGTAATTTTGAATTAAGAAAAATAGAAGCCATCCAAGGAAAACAACATTTCTTTGATTTGCTGATAGATGGAAAAGGCCAGTTTGATGCATTTAGCAACCAAATTAAACAAGATGGTCGTTATCAATCAGAATTGCTCAGTATCATGGCTTTTATGGATTTTGTGGCGCAATTGAAAATGTTGCCACTAACAAAATTTAGGGATATTACGCCAAACAATGAAAAGGCAAAAGAGTACGAATTTAAATCGAAGCATTTGAGAGTATATGCTTTCCATTTAGAACAAAGCGGTAAAATAGTAGTGTTGGGTGGTTTTAAAAATAGCCAGCCAGCCGATATCCGGAAATTTAGGATGATTTAAAAACGATTTTTAAATGATTGGTTATGATTAGCAGAGCAGAATTAATTCACAGTAAAGAATACTGGCTGGCCAGGTTCCAGGCAGAATTGTATGCCGAAGTTGATGCCTATTTGAAAAAAAATAAGCTCAGTAAAACCGCTTTTGCCACCCAATTGGGGGTAAGCAAAGGTTACGTTTCTCAATTAATGAATGCCGATTTTGACCATAAAATCAGTAAATTAATTGAAATTAGCTTGGCTATTGGCAAAGCCCCTATTTTAACATTTGAAGATTTGGATAAGCCTAAGTTGAATACTATGTCAAAATCCAGATTACAGCCAAGCACTTATGCTAGCGCTCCAGAAAATGTTCATGCATTTAATGAAGAGGGTGTAACTTATGTTAAAAAGAAATAGGCCTATTTAAAGCACCGGCCAAAAACACCCAGTGGTAATTTGCAGCCGCTGCTGGCTTGTAAATACAATTCGCCACAGCTTAAATTTTGGATGGATGGGAGTGAACTCCGCATTAGGTTTTCGATAATTACGGACGAAAAACCCATCGAGTAGGCATTCAGAATCAGGAAATGTTCTTCTTCATCCAGTAACTGCATTACATCTTGCATCATTTCCTGGATATGGTCTTCCAGTTTCCATTTTTCGCCGTTGGGGCCGTGGCCATAAGCCGGCGGGTCTAAAATAATCCCATTATATTTTTTGCCGCGTTTTAATTCTCTTTTTACAAATTTTAAAGCGTCTTCTACTACCCAGCGGATGTCTTTTAAGCCCGAAATTTCCTGATTTTCATTAGCCCAGCTTACTACCTGTTTAATTGAATCTACGTGAGTGGTGTCTGCTCCGGCAGCTTTGGCGGCTAATGAAGCCCCGCCGGTATAAGCGAAAAGGTTTAATATTTTAGGCTCCGGATTTTTGAAACGTTTTACCTGCTGCGCAATAAAATCCCAGTTAACGGCCTGTTCTGGAAAAATACCCACATGCTTAAACGAAGTGAGTGCCATGCGGAATTTGATGGCGATGTCTGGAGTTTTATACGAAATATGCCAGCGATCGGGTGTTTTTGCGTTTTTTTTAATCCACTCGCCCGAAGTAGCCGAACGGCCTTTAAAACGAATATGATGCAAACGGTTCCAATCAGCTTCGGTTAAGGTTTTTGCCCAAACAGCCTGTGGTTCCGGGCGAATGAGAACTACCTCGCCAAAGCGTTCCAGTTTTTCAAAATCGCCGCAATCGAGTAATTCGTAATCTTTCCAGTGGCTGGGGCTAAGCAGTTCAATCATCTATATCGTAATTCTGGTGTGTAATTATTTTTTGAGTGCTTTCATAAATTTGCTGGCAAAAATAAAGTCGTTAAGCTCTTGGTTATCGGTGCTTCTAATTTCTTCTTTTGAACCTTCCCACCATTTCTGGCCGTTGTGTAAAAAGATGATGTTTTCACCGATACCCATAACCGAGTTCATATCGTGGGTTACCACGATGGTGGTGGTTTGATATTCGTCGGTAATTTCTTGAATCAATTCATCAATTACGATAGCCGTTTTAGGGTCGAGGCCCGAATTCGGTTCATCGCAAAACAAATATTTAGGATTCATGGCGATAGCACGGGCAATACCTACCCGTTTTTTCATACCGCCGGATAATTCTGCCGGATAAAGTTTGTTTTTACCTTCCAGGTTTACTCTTTCTAGACAAAAGTTGGCACGTTCCAGTTTTTCTTTCCGGCTTTGCTGGGTAAACATATTTAAAGGGAAGAGGATATTTTCTTCCACAGTCATAGAGTCAAACAAGGCAGAACCTTGAAATAACATGCCTATTTCTTTACGGATGGCAATACGTTCTTCAAAATTCATGCGAGTAAAATCGCGACCATCGTATAATACATGCCCTTCATTCGGTTCGTGTAAACCCACCATACATTTGAGCAGGGTTGTTTTGCCCGAACCCGAGCCACCAATAATTAAATTAGTAATACCGGGATGAAATTCGGCAGAAATGCCATCTAAAACATGGTGGTCTCCAAAAATTTTATGGATGTTCTGAACTTCTATCATAGCAGCAATTGAGCAATTATGTAATCAGCACATAAAATCATGATACATGAAATGACCACGGCCCGAGTGCTGGAAATACCTACTTCCAGGGCTCCGCCCGAGGTATAAAAACCCTGGTAAGCAGAAACACTGGTAATAATAAAAGCAAACATCACGGCTTTAACCATCGAAACGGTAAAAGTAAAAGGGATAAATCCGGTGGTGATACC
>CAZFAE010000002.1:61083-63729 GCA_964516035.1 uncultured Sphingobacterium sp. | reverse complement strand
AACAATATCAGACTTTTAGTGAGCCACGGAAGCCTCGGGCAGCGTAATAGGATTGTGCGCCATTATGATAAACGAAGACTTGTCCGTAACGGAAATCGGCAAAAAGCGCACCGTTTAATTGTCTAATCTTAGCAGGTGTTTTTAACCAGCTGGATGTTTTAGTGTCGAAAATTCCTAATTGCTGCAAACTGCGGTATTCTTTTTCGCTTAATAGTTCAATGCCCATTTGAGCCGCAACATCAACGACGTTGTTTTTCGGTCGGTTTTCTTTGCGGGCTTCCCAAGCTTCGTGGTCGTAGCAGAGGCTTCTGCGTCCTGCAGGGCTTTCTGCAGCACAATCGTAAAACAGGTATTCGTCTGTTTTTTGATGATAGGCTACCACATCCGGTTCTCCGCCGGTTTTTTCCATTTCATTTAGCGACCATAGTTTTTCGGGTAGAATTGCCAATTTTGCTTGAATTGACGCCCATACTAAGCCCTCATGGCGGGTTTTGTTTTTCTCAAACCGTTCTTTTAATATGTTTATGAGCTTTTCGCGTTCTTCCGGGGGTAATTCTTTTTTGGGAGCCATTAATTAAACTTCGTAATTTTTTCTCGATTAGCCAATTTCCCGGCAAGGTAAGCCATGGGAAAGTATGCTCCCAGTAAATCTATAGCAGTAAACCAGGCGGGTGAAGGCAGTATAAACACACTTGCAATTCCGCCCGCAAAGAAAAAGAGGCCAATACCCAGTGCAAATTTCATTTGATGGTTTGCGGCAATTAATGCGGCCAGGTATGCTCCCGCAAAAGTGCCGAGTGCATGGGCCAAAAATGGAAAAATAAAATGTTTGGGTTCAAATAAATGCATGGCTGCTTTTAAACCTTCGGTGGTGGTTACATCTGCACCTTCGGGCGGCGGAATGATGGAACCGCTAATGGTAATGATGCCCATATTGACCATGCTACCTACGATAATGCCGGCTAAAAGAGCTAAAATGTTTTTGACAATTGGATTCATATTTATTTAGGTTAATATAATACTAACGGTTTTATGTTCTGCTTGGTGTATGTTCATAATATTTTGCTGTTTGATATGTTCTGAAAGGCATATCGAACTTAGTGATAAATGGTATTTGAAATCCCCGTTATACTTAAACCACCCCGGTCTTCGACCACCCCTCCAATGGAGGGGAATAAACAAAAACCCTTGTTTATAAACCCGCTTTCCGTCCCGATTTTTCATCGGGACGGAAAGCGGGGCTATCGGAATTTTAATTTTAGAGTTTTAAGGTTTTCAAATTATTTAATAAGCTATTTTTTAATTTTTATTGAGGATTGAAAACACCAACTACCGAAAATCTGTTTTAAATTCACAAGATGAATGCAATTGTAACAGGAGCCACCAAGGGAATTGGCCGGGCTATTACTTTTAAATTGGCTGAAGAGGGCTATCATTTGGCTATTTGTGCTCGTAATGCCGATGAGTTGGCGCAGCTTTGTGCCGATTTGCAGGCCAAATATCCGGACTTGGAGATTTTTGCCCGGGCTACTGATTGTGGCGATGCCGTTGATTTGAAAGCGTTTGCCGAAGAAGTTCGGCACCAATTTCCGGCAATTTCTGTTTTGATTAATAATGTGGGCCAGTTTATACCGGCTAGTTTATTGGATGAAGCCGAGGGTACACTCCAAAATCAAATGCAGGTAAATGTGTATGCGGCTCATTTTTTGAGTACCTTTTTTGGCCGGCAAATGCGAAATTCTGGAACGGGGCATATTGTTAATATTTGTTCTGTGGCGGGTTTGCAGCCCATGGCTGCCGCCGGCTCTTATTCTGTAACAAAATATGCGCTGATAGGTCTAACTGATGTATTGCGGGAAGAACTGAAACCGGCAGGTGTAAAAGTGACTGCCATAATTCCGGGGTCAACTTTAACCAATTCGTGGGAAGGCACAACAATTGCACCCGAACATTTTATTCTGCCCGAAGATATTGCAACAAGTGTAATGGCTTGTTTAAAAATGAGTCCAGGTGCTAATATCGACCAATTGGTGATTAAGCCTAGCTCAGGTTTTTTAAAAATTTAAAATAAGAATACCATGGAAAAGAAATTGTACAGAAACCCAAATGACCGTGTTTTAGGTGGTGTAGCTGCTGGCTTATCCCGTTATTTTGATATTGATGTTACTTGGGTGCGTATTTTATTCATTCTGGCGGCCCTTTTTGGCATGTCGGGTGTATTTATTTATATTATTTTATGGGTTGCCATTCCAGAGCAGCCTTTTAGCTGGAACGCCAGCACAGATTACCGGGTAAATGGTGCCGAAACTAAAAGCGCTGCAGAACCAATTATTCCGGCTCCGGTAGTACCTGCTAAAAATGGCAATTCGCGTACTATTGCCGGGATGGTTTTGATTTTTCTGGGTTTGTTTTTTCTATTACGCGAATTTGATTTAATCCCTTTTTGGTTCCATTTGGGCAAATTATGGCCATTGGTATTTATTATTCCGGGCTTGGTAATGCTGGCTAATTCTAGTAAAAAAACATCGCGTAAAGCCGACGCTGGAGAGGCTAAAAAAACTCCAGAAGACGAAAGTTCATCTGTTCACTAAAACAATGTGTTATGAAAACAGAAAAAATTGTTTGGGGCCTCACGCTGGTTTTTGT
>CAZFAE010000002.1:37176-60983 GCA_964516035.1 uncultured Sphingobacterium sp. | reverse complement strand
AACAATGTGTTATGAAAACAGAAAAAATTGTTTGGGGCCTCACGCTGGTTTTTGTAGGTGCCGTTTTGCTGCTCGATAATTTCGGCATTATTGATTTTTACTGGAGTTCGGTTTGGCATTTCTGGCCGCTGATTCTTATCCTGGTTGGCCTGAATTTAGTGTTTGGCCGAACCAAAAATCAGGGTTCGGGTGCCGCAATTACAACTATTATTATTACTTGCTTTATTTTAGGTTTTGTGGGTTATATGGGTTTAACCAGAACCCGTGTAAACTATTGGAGCTGGTCTGATAATGGTGATAAGCAAAAAGAAAATCATTCTAAAACTACGGTTCAGCTTTTTTCTGAAACCTATACGCCGGGCACCAAGCGTGCCAAGCTGTACATTTATGGCGGTGCCACCAGTTACGAGATTAAAGATACCACCGATTTATTGTTTAATGCCGATGTAAAACAATCGTTTGGTAATTATACTTTGAGCAAAACCAGTCGCGATTCTGTAGATGTACTCCGGTTTAAAATGCAGGGTAAAAAGTCTGACTGGCATATGGATGAAATAGATGCCAACCGGGCCACTATTCAATTAAATACCCGTCCGGTTTGGGATATTTATTTGGAAATGGGTGCCGGAACAACTGATTTTGACCTCTCTGCACATAAAATTGCTCAGCTTGAAATTAAAGGCGGCGCTGCCGAATTTAAAGTGAAATTGGGCCAGCCCACAGACAAAACCACGGTAATTATAGAAACCGGTGTAGCCGAAGTAGAATTGGCGGTTCCCCGCGATGCAGCATGCCTGATTAGAGTAAATACCGGCCTTTCTAATAAAAATTTTAATGGTTTTGAAAAACAAGCCGATGGCACTTATACTACCCCGGGTTATCAATCCGCAAGCCGTAAAATTGTGATTTATCTGAAAGGCGGTCTTTCAGATTTTGAAGTGAACCGTTATTAAATTGAAAACGTATCAGGTAGTGATTAATGGTAAGCCACAAGGCCCTTTTACCATTGATGAATTAGAAAAATTAGCCGTTCAGCCCGGAACTTTTGTTAAAACCGAAGGGATGGACGATTATAAAGAGGCCCACGAAATTTCTGAATTGCGTAAACTCTTTGGTTTTAAAGCAGAAATTGTATTGCCCCAGTATTTTGCCACTTTAGATACCCGTTTATTGGCTATCGCGATAGATTACCTGCTGGTGTTTGGAATTTATGCTCTTCTTTCTTTAATTATTGTTCCTTTTATCGATGAACAAAACTTAAGAATTGCCATTCCATTGGCGGGTATCGTTATTATTCCCCTGGTTCGTTCCGTTTATGCTACCGCGATGGAGGCTTCTGTCAAACAAGCCAGTCTGGGCAAGCAATTAGTAGGCATTAAAGTCTGCGACGAAATGGGTAAACGAATTAGCTTCAGCCAGTCTTTTCAGCGAAATTTATGCAAATGGGTTAGCACCTTAACGCTGGGTATAGGTTATTTAATGGGCTTTTTTAGCAAAAAACAGCAATGCCTGCACGATAAAATGGCCGGAACGCTGGTGGTGAAGGAGCGTTTGCTCTGAGTTGTGGGTTGTAGGTTTTGAGTTCTAGGTTACAAGTATTTAGTAGTTAGTATTTAGTAATTAGACTTAGTTTAACAATCAATAAATAACTCGTAATAGAAAACCCGCAATACTACCTACCCCACACAACCCAATTTTTCCTATTTTTGTTCGCATAAATAAAATCCATGAGCGCTGATACTTCCCGTGTTTTACCAGGTATTTACTGTCCATCTATTGTGCAGTACAAACGTTTCCTTACCCGGGAAGTTTTTATTGGCGATGTGCCGATGGGTGCACACCATCCCATCCGTGTGCAGAGTATGACTACCACCGATACCATGGATACTTTGGGCACGGTAGAGCAGTCTATCCGCATGATTGAAGCCGGCTGCGAATATGTGCGCATTACCGCACCCAGCATGAAAGAGGCCCAAAATTTGGCCGAAATCAAAAAAGAATTACATAAAAGAGGTTATAAAGCGCCATTGGTTGCCGATATTCATTTTACGCCCAATGCCGCAGAATTGGCTGCCCGTTTGGTTGAAAAAGTGCGGGTAAATCCGGGCAATTATGCCGATAAAAAGCGTTTCGAAAACATAGATTATACTCCCGCAGCCTACCAGGCCGAGCTGGAACGCATTTACAAGAAATTTTCTCCGCTCGTAAAAATCTGCAAAGAATACGGTACCGCCATGCGCATTGGTACCAATCATGGTTCGCTTTCAGACCGTATCATGAGCCAGTTTGGCGATACACCGCAAGGCATGGTAGAATCAGCCATGGAATTTATTCGCATTTGCGAAGATTTAAATTACCATAACCTGGTAGTTTCTATGAAAGCCAGTAATACCCAGGTGATGGTGCAGGCCTACCGCCTTTTGGTAGAAACCATGACCAAAGAAGGCATGAATTATCCGCTACATTTGGGCGTAACCGAAGCCGGCGATGGCGAGGATGGCCGTATCAAATCGGCAGTAGGAATTGGCACTTTACTGGAAGATGGTTTGGGCGATACCATCCGTGTATCTTTAACCGAGGACCCCGAACTGGAGATTCCGGTTGCCCGGGATTTGGCCAATCGGTATGAAAAACGGACGCAGTTTGAACCTAAAGCATCCGAAATAGCCCTTCCGGAAATATTTTCTCCTTACAGTTACCAACGCAGGGCTTCTGCAGAACTCAATACTTTTATCGGCGGGCATCAGGTGCCCCGGGTAATTATTGATATTTCTCAAAAGAATTTGAAAGACCCCGCCATTTTATCAGATGTGGGTTATCTCTATTCGCATACGCTTGATAAATATAGCATGGCCGAGCAATCGGTAGATTTTGCCTACCTGGCAGATGAATTACCGGCATTCAATTTCCCGGGAAATTTAAAACAGTTGTACAATTACGCCACCTGGAAAACATTAAAATCACCCATCAACTGCCATCCTTTATTTAGCCTCGAAGAATACATTCAGGCCGAAATGAAATGTCCGGCTTTAAATTTAGTAAGCATAAAGGTAGCAGATTTAAACGGCGATTTATTTGCGCAGCTTCCGCTGGATAAAACCCTGGTTTTTGTGTTAGAAACCGATGCCGAAAACGGCATGCAGGAGCAGAGACAGGTGTTTTTCCAATTGGAAGAAATGGGATTAAACGTACCTGTAATTATTAAAAGAAGCTATGCTTCGGTAACCGAAAACGAATTCCAGTTATATGCCGCCACCGATGCCGGCGCTTTGCTTATTGATGGTTTTGGCGATGGTATTTGGCTAAACGCCGACAGTATACCAACTAAAAATATCCTGACTACTTCGTTCGGTATTTTGCAGGCTACCCGTTCTCGTATTTCTAAAACAGAATATATTTCTTGCCCAAGCTGTGGCCGTACTCTTTTCGATTTACAGGAAACTACCCAAATGATTCGCAGCCGTACCGACCATCTTAAAGGCGTTAAAATTGCCATTATGGGATGTATTGTGAATGGTCCCGGCGAAATGGCCGATGCCGATTATGGTTACGTTGGTACCGGTCCCGGAAAAATTACGCTTTACCGTGGTAAAGAAGTGGTAAAGAAAAACGTAAACACCGAAAATGCCCTCGACGAACTCATCGACATTATCCGCGAAGATGGTAATTGGTTGGAAGTTGCTCTGTAATTTTTTTATTAGTCCCATCAGGGTCTCTTGAAAAGAACCCTGATGTAGTGCAATATTTTCGAATGCAATCAAGTAATAGATTTGTGCCCTTCATCACTAATCTATCCATGCCGAAATAAATAAAAATGACCCAAATCATTTTGTCTTTCCGCGGGTCAGTTTTATGTCATAAAAAGCCATTTTTAAGCAGGTTTAAGCCAATTTATATCCATTCTAAATACGATTGGTTTGACAAAGACGTGACAGTGCCGCCTTTCGCTTTTTTTACATTTGTTGCTGTTTATAGAACAGGCTAAAGGTTGAAGAATTTAAAAGTAGTTGCGTTTACTCACAAGTTGGTTGATCTGAAAGATCTGGGGAGATTGGTAATCGGCGAAGATTTGCTGGAAACCCGTCTTTCAGATTTAAAAGAGCAATTGGCTATTTCCGAGATTTTCTATATCGGAACCTGTAATCGGGTAGAATTTGTATTCACACACAGCAGCCCTGTTCATCCCAATTTTATCAAAACCATTATTGCTTCTTTTGGTATAAGCGATGTTGCCAAACAAGTTGAATTGGCTGCTCAAGCCATCATTTATGAAGATATTGAAGCACTCAATCACCTGTTAAGAGTTTCTTGTTCTTTAGAAAGTTTGGTAGTGGGCGAAAAAGAAATTTTGGCGCAATTACGCCAATCTTACGAAAAATGCCGTTTAGCCGGATTTACCGGAGATTATCTTCGTTTGATGATGGATCAGGTAGTAAAAACCGCCAAAGCCGTTTATACCCATACCGCCATTGCCTGCAATCCGATATCGGTAGTTTCTTTGGCTTATCGCAAATTGCGCCAGGTTAATGCTTTTGCTAATGCCCGTATTTTGATTATCGGCGCAGGCGAAACCAATAAAAATCTGGCTAAATATCTCCAAAAGCATAAATATTCCAATTTCGTAGTCTTTAACCGTACCCTGGCAAAAGCAGAATTGCTAGCTGCAGAATTGAACGGCGAAGCGTTTGGCCTCGAAGAATTAAAAAATTATAAAAAAGGATTCGATATCCTCATTACCTGTACCAGTGCAACTACACCCATCATTACGCCAGAAATTTATGCTTCTTTGTTAAATGGCGAAACTGATAAAAAGGTGATTGTAGATTTGGCGGTACCTAACGATACCGACCCGGAAGTGGTAGCCAACAACCCGATACATTTTATCGAAGTGCATGGTTTACAGGAAATAGCCGATAAAAACAGACAAGAGCGTTACGATGAATTGGTACATGCCGAAAAAATTATCGAGCAGCATATCGAAGAATTCAAGCCCATTCTGAAACAACGCCGGGTAGAAATTGCCATGCGCCAGGTGCCAGAACGTATCAAAGAAATTAAAGAAACTGCATTACACTCTGTATTTGCCGAAGATGTACAAAATCTGGATGCAAACTCCCGAGAAGTACTCGAAAAAGTAATTGCCTACATGGAGAAAAAATACATCAGTGTACCCATGGTGATGGCTAAAGATATTCTGGTAGATAATTGCTAAACTTTCGTTGAAGAAGGATTAGACATTAATTTCTATCTTCAGGAATCAAAAAATCTTAAAAACTTCATGTCAAAATCTGCTACATCAATTAAACGCACCAAATTAATTATCGGCACACGTGGAAGTGATTTAGCCCTTTGGCAGGCTAATTTTGTGAAAGACGAATTGGCCTCTTTGGGCATTGAAGCAGCATTAAAAATTATCAAAACACAGGGTGACAGCATTCTGAATCTTCGTCTGGATAAATTAGAAGGCAAAGGTTTTTTTACCAAAGAGCTGGAAGAAGAATTATTGAATGGAAGCATAGATTTGGCTGTACATTCGCATAAAGATTTACCCACCACCAACCCGCCGGGATTAACTATAGCCGCCGTTCCGGATAGGGAAGATTCTTCCGAATTATTATTGATTCTGAAAGACTGTGTGGATATCAAACAGAAATTATCAGTCAAATTTGGTGGGATGGTGGGCACTTCATCCAATCGCCGCAAGGCACAATTATTGGCGGTGCGCCCCGATTTAGAAATTGAAGATTTACGCGGCAACGTACCTACTCGAATTCAGAAACTAAGAGATGAAAATTACGATGCTATTATGCTGGCCAAAGCCGGTGTAGAGCGTTTGGGAATTGATTTGAGCGAGTTTTATGTAGAAGAGTTAGAGCCTATGGAATTTATTCCGGCACCTGCTCAGGGCGCATTGGCCATTCAAATCAGAGAAACAGATACCGAATTGGCAGAAATGCTCAAGCCTTTAAACCGCCCTGCCGTAGTTAAGGAAATTGGCGTAGAGCGCAAAGTATTGCAATTATTTGAAGGCGGCTGCCACATGCCTTTGGGCTGTTATTGCCGTAAAGAAGATGGCCAATATGAAGTGTGGGTTTCTAAAGCCGAAGACGGCGATGGTTTCCCAGACCGTTTACACCTCACCGCCGCAAGCACCAAAGGCTTAGCCGAAGAAATTGTAGCCAAATTTGCTGCCGACCGTAAATTTCCGGCCAATGTATTCATTAGCCGCAGTCTGCCCGAAAGTTCATATTTCCGCAAAGCGATGCAAAAGCATGAGATACAAGTAGAAGACCGTTCTTTAATCAAAACCTTTCCCATCATCAATAAACTCGACCCTTTTATTTTAAAACGGGTAGATTGGATATTTTTCAGCAGCAAAAACGGCATCGAATATTTCTTTCAGTTAGCACCACAGCTTAGCAAAAAAGTAAAATTTGGCGTACTGGGCAGAGCTTCCGAAGAAACCCTAAGAAAATTCGGATATGTTCCTGATTTTAATGGGGAAGAAGATGGCATAGATACGTCAGATATTGCCAAAGAATTTGCAAAAATAGCCAAGGGAGCTACCGTTTTATTTCCGGGTGCTAAAGATTCTTTACGTACCGTGCAGCAGGCCTTAAGCACAGATACCAAAGTGATAGAATTACCGGTTTACGAAACCGAAATGGAAGAAAATGCCGATGCTTCATTAGCCGAGGTCTTGATTTTTACCAGCCCCTCTAATGTAGACGCTTATTTTACCAATAACCTCCTCGAACTGGACCAGCAGGTCATTTGTATCGGTAAATCTACCGGCAAAAAATTCGACGAAATGAAAGTTACCTACACCTTACCTTATTCGCCAGATGAAATTGGATTGGCCGAAGCCGTGTTTGGTTTAAATTATTAAATAGATGTTAGTACGTCCGAGAAGATTAAGAAAAAACCCCATTATTAGGGAAATGGTAGCCGAAACCCGTCTGTCAAAAGACATGTTCGTATATCCTTATTTTGTGGTAGCTGGTCAGGGAGTTAAGCACGCCATTGAGGCGATGCCTGGTATTTATCATTTTTCGGTAGATACTTTGGTAGCCGATGTGGCCGAAGGCTTGAAACTGGGGCTGAACAAGATTTTATTATTTGGCGTAGGCGAAAATAAAACCGAAGATGCCAGCTCTTGTTACCACGACCATTCTATTGTTGCCGATGCCGTTAGAGCCTTAAAATCTGCCTTTGGTGACGATATTTATGTGATTACCGATATTTGCGCCTGTGCTTATACCACCCACGGACATTGCGGCATTTTGCATAACGATTACGTGCAAAACGACGAAACGGTAGCAATTTTAGCCAAAATGGCCTTAACCCATGCCCAGGCCGGAGCCGATATGGTAGCCCCATCTGATATGATGGACGGCCGCGTTTTGGCTATCCGCGAAAAGCTGGATGCCAATGGCATGAGCAATACGGCTATCATGAGTTACAGTATTAAATTTGCTTCGGGCTATTATGGTCCCTTCCGCGAAGCAGCAGATTCTGCACCGGGCAAAGGCGACCGCAAAGCCTACCAAATGGATTTCCGTAATCCGAATGAAATGATGCGTGAAGCTTTTCTTGATGAAGAAGAAGGCGCCGATATTTTAATGGTAAAACCGGCTTTGGCTTACCTCGATGTGATTCAGCAATTGAAACAAAACACCAATTTACCGGTGGCTTGTTATAATGTTTCTGGCGAATATTCTATGGTAAAAGCTGCCGCACAAGCCGGCTGGATTGACGAACAAAAAGTAACCATGGAAAACATGTATGCTTTTGCACGTGCTGGAGCCAGCATTATCATCACTTACCATGCCCGTACAATTTTAGAAAATAAGTGGTTGTAGTTTTCGTTTATAAATGTTCTAACTCTTAATTATGGCCAGTTTATTTAAAAAGATATTTACCCGAACCGAAGAAGTGGACACTGCTAAAGTGTTTCATGCCGATAAAACGGATATCAGCCGCGAACGTTCGGCAGAATTGTTTGAAAAAGCCAAAAAATACTTCCCGGGAGGAGTAAACAGTCCGGTTAGGGCGTTTAAATCGGTTTATGGTACCCCGCTTTTTATTGAAAAAGGCGATGGCTGTTTTTTATGGGATGCCGATGGCAATCAATTTATTGATTTTTGCTGCTCATGGGGACCGCTTATTTTAGGCCATAATCATCCCAAAATAAGAGAAAAAGTAACCGAGGTAATGCAAAACGGCCTCAGTTTTGGCGCACCCACCGCTTTAGAAAACGAACTGGCCGAACTTATTTTAAAGAACAACAAATACCTCGAAAAAATACGTTTCAATAGTTCGGGCACCGAGGCCGTGATGTCGGCCATACGTTTAGCCAGAGGCTATACCAAACGTGATAAGATTTTAAAATTTGAAGGTTGCTACCACGGACATTTAGATGCTTTATTGGTTCAAGCGGGTTCAGGTTTGGTTACTTTTGGCGAAACATCTTCGGCAGGTATTCCCAAATCTGTAGCCGACGAAACCATTGTGGTTTCTTTAAACGACCCAAAAGCAGTTAAAGAAGCATTTAAGCAATTCAAAAACCAAATTGCCGCGGTAATTATAGAGGGTGTTCCGGCCAATAATGGTTTACTCATTCAGGATAAATCTTTCGTCGAATTTTTACGCGATATCTGCACCAAAAACAAAACCCTACTCATTTTTGATGAAGTAATTACCGGTTTCCGCATTGGTTTTGAAGGTGCTGCCGGTTATTATAACGTACAGCCCGATATTGTGACTTACGGAAAAATTTTAGGTGGCGGATTGCCCGTTGGTGCTTATGGCGCTTCGGCCGAAATTATGAGCCAAATCTCGCCCGAAGGTCCGGTTTACCAGGCTGGTACTTTATCCGGAAACCCGGTGGCCATGGCAGCAGGTATTGCGCAGCTTACCGAATTGGCTAAATCCGGATTTTATAAAGAACTGAATGCCAAAGCCGCCGAATTTGCCGAGGCCATTCAGCGTTATGCCGAAACCCGCAATTATAAGTTTAAGGTATTTAATGTAGGTTCTATTTTCTGGTTTGCCTTTACCGACCAAAATATACAAACTGCCGAAGCCATTGATCCGGCCAGTATGGAAAAATTCAAACTCATGCACCGCGAATTATTAAACCGGGGCATTTATTTAGGCCCATCCGGTTATGAAGTGGGTTTTGTATCGGCTGCTCATACTAAAATTGAATTGGAGAAAGCCAAAAGAGCTATCTTTGAAAGTTTAGACATCGTTTTCAAAAAATAACATGCGGAGAGCGCTTATCCTTTTTTACCTCATTACTTTATACGCTTTCGCGGAGATGATGTGGTGGGGCTATTTATTAATTAAAGCAGAACCCGATCGCCAGGCGATGGTTTTGGGCGAAGCGGCCGTTTTCTTATTCCTTTTAGTGGTTGGTATTATCCAAATTCATAAAACCTTAAACCGTAAAGACAAGCTGGCCCATCAGCAAAAAAACTTTTTGCTTTCGGTTACGCATGAGTTGAAATCGCCTTTGGCATCTATTAAACTCTACCTACAAACCATCCTGAAAAGAGAACTGGATGCAGAACAGCAAAAAGCATTTATCAGTAATTCTTTAAAAGACATTGAACGCCTGGACGATTTGGTGGAAAATATGCTTCTGGCAACCAAAATCGAAAACAAATCCTACTCTTTTCCGCAAGATGAATTCAATTTTTCGGAATTGGTAGAGAAGGTAGTAGACCGTTTGCAGGTTCATTCTTGCAGTTCGCAAACCATTAAAGCTTGCGTAACACCCAATTTGTATATCAAAGGCGATAGGTTTTCAGTAACTTCTGTTTTGACCAACCTCATTGAAAATGCCATCAAATATTCGCCATCATGTGCGGTAGTTTATGTAAGCCTGACAGATTTGGGCGACCAAATTTTAATGGAAGTGGTAGATCATGGACCCGGTATACCCGATGCCGAGAAAACACGTATTTTTGAGAAATTTTATCGTATCGGGAATGAAGATACCCGCCAAACCAAAGGCACCGGTTTGGGCTTATATATTGTGAAAAAAGTGCTCGAAATGCATCAGGCACAAATTAAAGTAAGCGACAATCAACCTACTGGAACCAAATTCGAAATCACATTTAACAAAACCCATGGCAGCTAAACAGCGTATTTTATTGGTAGAAGACGAGGCTCATTTGCTCGAAGCCATTAAACTAAATTTAGAATTAGAAGGTTATAAGGTAAGTACCGCCACCGATGGTAAAAAGGCGCTTAAAATTTTTAAAGAAGAGCGTTTTAACCTGGTTATTTTGGATGTGATGTTGCCCGAAATAGATGGTTTTCAGGTGGCCGAAACCATCCGTTTAGAAAATACAGAAGTGCCTATTATGTTTTTAACCGCTAAAAACACCAGCGAAGATCGGGTGATGGGCCTGAAAAAAGGTGCCGATGATTATTTGGTAAAACCCTTCAATCTCGAAGAACTGATTTTGAGAGTAGGTATTTTGGTTAAACGTGGCCTTAAGGGCGATGATTTAAAAGAATTAAACTCTTACCGCATTGGCGATAAAACCATCTATTTTAACTCTTTTGAATTGAAATTAGACGACGGTACCATTGTGCCTTTAACCAAAAAAGAAACCATGCTGCTTAAACTGTTAATTGAGCGCAAAAATGAAGCTGTATCGCGGGAGCAAATTTTAGAAACCGTTTGGAATTACGATGTGTACCCATCAACCCGTACCATTGATAACTTTATTCTAACCTTCCGTAAATACTTTGAACCGGATCAGAAAAACCCAACTTATTTCCACTCAATACGTGGAGTAGGTTATAAATTTATCGATAAATAATGTTTACCAAAAAAGCCCGTTTGGCAGTTACTGCCCTTGCGCTTATTCTTTTAGCCTGGACTTTATACCTCGAAGTATATGAAGTTGCCGTGGCTTTGGGTATAGGCATTGTTTTATTGGTTTGGGGATATTTTAGCGAAGGTACCGTGGTAATGGCAGCTAAAGAATACCACTATAAAAACTACGATAAAGCCGAAGAATTATTAAAAGAAATTGAAGATCCGGACCGTTTAAATAAACACCGCCGTGGTTTTTACGAATTTATTTATGGCAATATAGAACTGCACCGTAAAAATTTCGAAGAGGCAGAACGCCATTTTCAGATTGCTACCCGCTTTCCGCTGCGCAATCAAAATGATAAAGGTTTAGTTTGGACCCATTTGGCCAATTTAAGCCTTCGCAAAAAAGAGTACGAACGGGCAGCTGCTTATTTAGAAAAAGCCAAAGCGCTTAAAATAACGTCCCGTGTTAAAAACATTATTCAAAAAATAGAACTAGAAATACCCAATTAACGTGAGTCAGGAAAACATAGCCCAATCTTTATTTATTCAATCTGCTTTTGCTCAAAAAACAGAACGCCCACCGGTTTGGATGATGCGTCAGGCAGGCCGGTTTATGCCCCAGTATTGGGAAATTAAAAATAAATACTCCTTTTTGGAGATGTGTAAAACCCCGGAAATTGCTGCTGATGTAACCATGCTTCCGGTAGATTTATTGGACATTGATGCCGCTATTTTGTTTTCGGATATTTTGGTAACCGGCGAAGCCATGGGTGGCGATTTAAGTTTTACCCAAGGTGTAGGCCCTAAATTTGCCAACCCAGTGCGCACAGCAGCAGATGTAGACCGCATGGAAACCGAAGTGGGTGATAAATTGCAATACGTGGCCGATGCCATTAAGGTAATTCAGCAGCGCTTAAACGGACGTATTCCCTTAATCGGTTTTGCCGGTGCGCCATTTACCGTAATGAGTTATTTGGTAGAAGGCGGCTCGTCTAAAGATTTTAAACTTACCAAATTGATGCTGCACAACCAGCCCGAACTGGCGCATCGTTTGCTGGCTAAAATTGCCAAAGTAACTACCGATTATTTGAATTTGCAGATTGCCGCCGGCGTAAATGCCGTTCAGATTTTTGATAGCTGGGCACAGGCTCTAAGTTGGGACGATTACCGCGAATTTTCGCATCAGTACATCCAGCAAATTATTGCGGGTTTAAACAGAAAAGATATTCCGGTAATTTCTTTTTGCAAAGGAAGTTCGGTTTTTGCGCCATTAATGGCCGAAGCCAAGCCCGATGTAATTTCTATCGACTGGAATGTTGATTTAAAAGATATCAAGCATCGCTTGCCGCAGGGCATGGCCGTTCAGGGAAACCTAGACCCATTTATTTTATACGCCGATAAACCGGTAATTAAAGACCGCATTCATCGCTTGTTTGAGCGCATGCGTGGCGAAGAAGGATTTATATTTAACTTAGGTCATGGCATTATGCCCGATATTCCGTTTGATAACGTGAAATACGCCATCGAAGTGGTCAAAGAATTCAAATATTAATGGCTTACCTGTATCTTAAATCTTTACACCTCATTTTTGTAGTCAGCTGGATGGCCGGCCTGTTCTACATTGTGCGTTTATTTATTTATCATACAGAAGCCAACCAGCGCCCAGAAGTGGAGCGAAATATATTACAAAAACAGTTTGAAGTGATGGAATCCAAATTATGGAACATCATTACCACCCCAGCCATGGTGCTGGCTGTTTTGACCGGTTTAGGTATGCTTTACCTCAACCCGGCTTTATTGGAAATGGATTGGATGATTGTTAAACTCTGCTTTGTGCTGGGTTTGTTGGTTTACCACTTTATCTGTCAACGATTCATTTCCCAATTAAAAAAAGGCATTTATTCCTGGTCGTCTACCCAATTACGCATCTGGAATGAAGTAGCTACCATCTTTTTGGTAGCCATTGTGTTTACGGTGGTATTGAAAAGTGCTACCAACTGGATTTACGGCTTAATTGGCCTGGTTGTTTTCAGCATGCTCATCATGTCGGCCGTAAAAATCTACAAATATTACCGTCAGCGATAATCATCAACAATTTCTTGTTGCTTATGCAACCATTTTACGGGTTCCAACATCTTAAGATTAAACCGTCACGAATTTGAAGCCGAATTTTACGATTGAGCATTTACTGGAAGGATGTAAAAAAGGGGACAGGCAGGCTCAGGAAGGTTTGTACCGTTTATTATCGCCTAAAATGATGGGAATTTGTTTGCGCTATACTTCAGATTATGCTACCGCAGAAGATATTTTGCAGCTGGGTTTTATCAAGATGTTTCAAAAAATTGGCGATTTTAGGATGGAAGGTTCATTTGAAGGTTGGGTAAAACGGATTATGGTGAATACGGCCATCGAAAATTATCGTAAAAATTTACGAACGCTGGCTACCGTTTCGATAGATGAAGTGAACGAGGCCGACCAAA
Source organism: uncultured Sphingobacterium sp. (assembly GCA_964516035.1). Classification (GTDB taxonomy): domain Bacteria; phylum Bacteroidota; class Bacteroidia; order Sphingobacteriales; family Sphingobacteriaceae; genus JAIPAN01. The sequence continues at coordinate 47,663 of CAZFAE010000002.1, read as the reverse complement.
GTATTGGATTAGATAGCCTGGAAACCCAGGATTTATTAAAAATGATTCAGGAATTGCCTAGCGGCTACCGACTGGTTTTTAATATGTACGCCATCGAAGGTTATTCGCATAAAGAAATTGCTGCCGAATTAGGCATTACCGAGAGCGGTTCTAAATCGCAATTATCGAGAGCCAGAACGGTGTTAAAAGAAAAAATTAAACAATTGGAGGGCTATCATCATGAAACCTATGCCAGATAAATCATTTGACCGTATTGTTAAGGAAAAGTTCGAGCATTTTAATGCCGAACCTAATCCCGAATTATGGGGAAACATCAGTATGCAGCTGGATGAAAAACCGGTTAAAAAACGGATCCCTTATGTTTGGCTGAGTGCGGCCTGTGTATTAATTTTGGCTTCCTTTACTTTTTGGTTCAATTCAAATCCGGTTCCAAATTTAGTCGAAAATGCCGATAGCCAATTGGTTCAGACACCAGAAAATCCAATTAGGGTAATGCCAGAAACTGAACCCAAAGCTTTAAACATCGCGTTAGCTACCCGTTCTAAAATGCGGGTGCCCACTAAGGCTAAACTTATTCTTCAATCTGCGGTAATAATACCACCTCAGCCAGATTTGAAATCTGAAAATGTACAAACTCAAGTTCAGGTATTGGAAGAAGAGAAATCAATTGTGGAATCTGCAACGTTAAGTGCAGCAATTGAAACACCTTTAGTTGCGACAGCTGAAACGGAAACAGAAGAAGCAGTAAAACCAGCCAAACGCCGGATGCGCTCTTTAAGTGATTTGGTCAATTTTGTAGTGGCTAAGGTAGACCATCGCGAAGATAAATTGATTGAAACTTCAGACCAGGATGCGGTTTTGGAGATTAATGCTGTGAATTTAGGCTTATTAAAATTTAAAAAATCGATACCAACAAACAAATAAAAACATGAAAAAACAATTGATCATTGCTATTGCAATGCTTGTTTCAGGCAGCGTTCTAGCTCAGGAAAAAGCGAAGTTAGATACCATTGTGCTGGTTAAACCAGATAGTGCAAAAGCCAGAGGTACTAGGGGTAAAACAGTTATCCAAGTAGGAAATATTAAATTAAGTACCGGTGTTAAAGGAACTGAGGAAATTCAGGTAGGAAATATTAAGCTGGCCAATGGAGACAGTCCAAAATTGGTAGTTACCGAAAAAACTAAAAAAACAGTATCGATGGGTTTGGTTTTTAACCGTATTGATTTAGGATTTAGCCGTTACTTAGATCAGGGCAGCTTTACCCTTTCTCCAGATAACAGTTTCTTGGATTTTGAACCTGCCAAAACCAGTAATTTTGGTTTTGATTTCTTTGAAATGAAGTTTCGTCCTAATGATAATTTTAACTTTTTTATTGCTGCCGGTTTAGACTGGAATCATATCCGTTTGCAGAAAAATGTAACCATTCAAAAAGATCAGCCGGTATTAACCGCAATAGAAGATAATGTAGAGTTTAGCAAAAATCGCCTTAGCAGCCGTTATTTGCGTATTCCTATCGGCTTTGATTTTAGCTCAAAAATGCAAAACGGTAAAAGATTCCACGTGGTAGTGGGCCCCGAATTGGGATTTTTATTGAATGGTAAACTAAAACAGATTAGCAAAGAACGTGGTAAAGAAAAGTTTAAAGACGATTATAATTTCAACCCTTTCCGTTACGGGGCTTTCGCCCGGATAGGGTATAGCAATACCGGTATTTTTGCCAAATATTATTTCAATGATGTATTTGCAAACGATCAGGGGCCTAAAGATTTCAAAAACCTGTCTTTTGGCTTTACCTGGGGATTTTAATTTAAAATTTCATAGCCCACGGTTTAAACCGTGGGCTATGATTTAAACCCCGCTTTCTAAACAGAGGCGGGGTTTTTAATTATCTTTGAATACATGTCTGCACATCATATCCTCCTCACAAAAGTTAATAAAACATATCATGGCCATACCCAAGCCGGAGTTTTTGATGTTGATTTAAGTATCGAAAAGGGCTCATTTATTGCTATTTTGGGCGAAAGTGGCAGCGGGAAAAGCACCTTGCTTAAATTAATATATGGTTTATTGAGTCCGGATAGCGGAGAAGTTTCATTTAATGGCCAGCGTATTTGGGGACCAGAAGAAAAATTGATTCCCGGACACGATGAGATGAAAATGATAGCCCAGGATTTTAACCTGAATACTTATGCCAGGGTTTACGATAATATATCTTCCATGCTTTCTAATACTGATTTAGAAGCTAAGAAAAGAAAAACCCTAGATATGATGGAACTGCTGCGTATTGATCATTTGGCAGAACGTAGGGCAGCAGATTTAAGCGGAGGAGAGCAGCAACGTGTTGCCATTGCCCGGGCTTTAATTACCGAGCCAGAAGTTTTATTATTAGATGAACCATTTAGCCAAGTTGATGTAGTGATGCGTAAACAATTGCGTGCCGATTTAAAGCGCCTTTCGGTTCAATTAGGTATTACCATGATTATGGTTTCTCACGATCCTTTTGATGGTTTATCGCTGGCCGATCAATTGATACTCATCCGGAATGGTAAAATTTTGCAGCAAGGTCATCCCAAAGAAATTATAGAAAAGCCCAAAAATGCCTACGTGGCTAACTTATTAGCCGAAGCCAATATCATTCATCCGGCGCAAGCCAAAGCATGGTTAAATTTAAATTTAACCGACACAGAACGACTTGCCATTTACCCGCATGAAATAAGTATTGCCAAAGCTGGAATTCCGGGGATTATTCAAAGTGTTCGATATCAACACAATATAGATGAGTTGGATGTGCAAGTAGGCAAGGAGATGTTGACTTTACAGGTGTTATCTGGACAATACCAAATAGGAGAATCTGTTTTCTTGAATTTGGAGAATTACCGGGTGGTAGCCGTTTAAATTTTATTTTTTATCAATTAATTTATGGAAATAGATGTAAGAAACAGACAATAAGCCCAAAGCTAGAAAACCGCCCCAGCTTTGCATAAAACCATCTACCACTGTATGGGCAATAATGGCAGATAGATAAGCAATGCCGAAGCCTACATAAGCCCATTCCTTAATCCTTGCAGGTACTGCCGGAATTAAAAGTAAAAACATCCCCAAAATTTTGCCAATTCCTAATTCTACTCTAAAATAATCGGGAAATCCGAGGTGTTTAAATCCTTCGGCAGCCTGTGGCATGGTAAAATAAGTGATGGCAGGTGCGGCACCTAATAAACAAACCAGAATCGTAGCTGTCCAGTAAATTGTTTTGTCTTTTTTCATTATCAGAGGCTTGGTTAATAACTGAAATTAGAAAAATTAACAGTTAGATTCAAATTATTTTATCTGGAAATCGGCATTCACCACCGCCGTAATTTCTTTACGAATAGCACTTACATCATTAATGCCGTAGTCTGAAGTCATAGTTGAGTTTTCGGGAGTAATTTGTAAAACCCCCATTCGGGCATTGGTTAAAACACCCAGTTTTCTGCCGGTAGCTTCTGCAATGCGGTGGCCCCGCACCATGGCGTCTTTAGCTGCTTCGGCCTGAACTTCTACTTTAATATCTCCAAGTTTGGTATACAGATATTCGGGTGTAAATACAGAAACACTTATTCCTTGCTCTATTAAAGAGGCTGCATCTAATGAAATATCGCGGATAAGCTGCACATCTGGCGATTGAATTTCTACCACCTGGGAACCGCTAAATGATCTGATACCCGTTTGATTGCCGGCATCGTTATAAAAATAATTCGGATTGATATTGATGACCATAAAAGTGATCTTATTCTTCGGGAAACCTTTACGTCCCAAATAAGCAACTAGGATGGGTATCTGGCTTTTCAGTTTTTTATAAGCACTTAACTGATCGGGCTCGTCTACATTTACACTCAATCGCAACGTTCCTAAATCTGAAACGATGCCTCGTTTAGCAGATCCCGTTACATTAATCGTCTGGCTTTCTGATTTTGCCTTAGTCCAACTGTAAGAAAAAATACTAATGCCCATCACCAGGGCTAAACCCATAATGGCGGCAGGTACTATAAAGCGATTTTGGTTGGTGTTCATGAGGATGTAATTACGTTAGATACTCTGAACGTTCAAAGCTGATCTTTAGTATCTCATTTTCCTTTAAACGAGTTTTAATCCTCATTTTTTAATTTGGGGCTATAAATCTGTATTTTAGCGCTAAATTTTAAAGAACATGGATACTTCCTTTGATTTCGAAAAACCTATTGCCGATTTGCAGCAGCAAATTGAAAAAGTGAAACAGATTGCCGAGAAAACCAATGTGGATATGTCGGCTACGGTGAAAGAACTGGAAGGTAAGCTGGAAGCGACCCGTATTCACATCTATAAAAATTTAAGTCGTTGGCAGAATGTGCAAATTTCTCGCCATCCGGAAAGACCTTATACATTGCAATACATCGACTTAATTTGCGATGATTTTATAGAATTGCATGGCGACAGAACCGTTGGTGATGATAAAGCAATTGTGGGTGGGTTTGCTTCGATAAATGGACAATCGGTTATGGTTATTGGTCATCAGAAAGGAACCAATACCAAAACACGCCAGTATCGCAACTTCGGTATGGCCAATCCGGAAGGTTATCGCAAGGCATTGCGCTTAATGAAATTGGCCGAAAAATTCAATAAACCCGTAATTACCTTTATAGATACCCCGGGGGCTTTTCCGGGTTTAGAAGCCGAAGAACGTGGACAAGGCGAAGCTATTGCCAGAAATCTCTTGGAAATGTCTGTGCTTAAAGTGCCCATCTTATGTTTTGTGGTAGGAGAGGGAGCATCGGGCGGAGCTTTGGGTATAGGTATTGGCGATAGAGTGTATATGCTGGAGCATACCTGGTATTCGGTGATTTCGCCCGAATCTTGTTCATCTATTTTATGGAGAAGCTGGGATTTTAAGGAAAAAGCAGCCGAATGTTTAAAGCTTACCGCTGAAGATATGTTGGGCAACAAATTAATTGATGGCATTATTCCAGAACCATTGGGCGGGGCACATCACAACCCGGCTTTAATGGCCCAAACCATTAAAACTCAAATTGTAAATGATTTAACGCTGTTGAAAAAGACAGCGGTTGATACTCTCGTAAACGAACGTATTGAGAAATTCTGCAGTATGGGTGTGGTGCAGGAATAATTAAATTATATGATCACAAAAAAGGGGAAAACTGATTCAGTTTCCCCCTTTTTTGTGCAATAAGTGCCAGGCTAGTTTAGCCCGCCTAATCTGGTTTCAATAGTTTTTATCTGTTGCTTAATTTTCTTATTTAAGTCTGCTTGGCCATTGGCAGCCGTAGATCTTAGTAATTCATTTAAAATAGAATAGCCCATTTGAATATCATTACTGCCTGCACCCGGATTGGTTTTTGCAACGGCCATCAGGTAGTTCAGTTCATCATCAATATAAGCAATGATCTGTGCCACATGAGCATTCGCTTTTTCCGTTTCTCTAACCTGATAAAATAAATCAGCTAAAAAGTATTTGCGTACGGCATAACTCATAGAAAAAATTTGTTCAGGACTTACTTCTACGCTTTTATTGAGCACTTTTTTAGCTTCCGTAATTTTCCCTTCCTTTATTAAATTTTCGGCCAGTAAATTGAAACTGTTCAGTACAATGGTAACCATTCGGGTAGATTCTGTATCGAGGTAAGGTGCATTTTTCATATTTCCCCAACGGAATTTATTCATCATGTGCTCATACATCTCCTGTGTGTTGATATTGGCTTCAGCAGTTTGTTCTGCCGGTGGAGATAAAGGCAATAAGCGGTAAGCAAAACCTTCCTGATACAAGTATTTATCTAAGCCGATATAATTATCTGATGGAACGGTGATGGCAAAATATACCGGACGTTTCCAGTTATTGTTTGCCAAAATATCAATCATGGCTAATTCAGCTTTGGTTACATAGTTTTTGTTGTAAGTCCACTCCATTGTCGGTGTAATCAGGCTTTTCTGTTCAGGGCGAACCGTTTTAGTACTAACCACCTCTTCCGGATTAACACTTATTTTAAAGTTTTTAGTCGGCAGAAAATTTTCGCGGCTGCCATCCTCATAAGCTACTTTATCCTCATTATTATCTGAGGTCATCACTTCAAAAATAGTTTTCAGTTCTACTGCATCTTTTAATTGATAATCCTGATAACGGATTACATCTCGAACACCCTGGACAAATTTATCATCAGTCATGCTGATAGGCATGGCCTCAGATTCATTTACCCGCTGTTTCAACTGGCGGATGTACCAATCGGTCCCCAATAGACTCAAATTCACCACCCGTACATCTGTACGTATATTTTCTACTTCCTGAGCATACCACAGCGGATAGGTATCATTATCGCCATAGGTAAACAGAATGGCATTAGGAGCGCATGATTCCAGATAATCAACTGCAAAATCTCTTGGCGTTAACTTACCCGAACGATCGTGATCATTCCATCCTTCTTTGGCCATTAACACCGGAGCCATCAATAAACCAGCAACAGTAGCGGCAATTCCGGCTGTTTTGGCATTAATCCGATTTTTTAAAAATTCTGCAATAGCTGCAACGCCCAAGCCAATCCAAATGGCAAAAGCATAGAAAGAGCCGGTGTAAGCATAATCGCGTTCGCGAGGCTGCAAAGGCGTTTGGTTAAGGTATAAAACTATGGCCATACCGGTAAAAAAGAACAAAAGGCCTACAATTCCGGCATCTTTTTCGCGGCGTTTAAAGTGCCAGAAAGCACCAATTAGTCCCAAAATCAGTGGAAGCGCATAAAAACGATTGTAGCCAACCTGATTAATGACATTTTTAGACAAAGCATCCTGTCCGCCGATATGCATTTGATCAATGGGTTTAATGCCGGTAATCCAGTTGCCATCCGTAGCACCGCCATGGCCCTGTTCATCGTTCTGACGGCCTACAAAATTCCAGGCAAAATAACGCATGTACATAAAACCGGTTTGGTAACTGAACAAAAAGCCCAGATTGTGTACAAAAGTAGGCGAGCCATTTTCTCCTAGACGCAGCCAGTCGCGATAAAATCCCGGATGGCCATTATCCGGACTGTAAACACGTGGCAACAAGGTATTGCGGTCGTAAATCTGTTTAAATTTGCGTCCGGCCACTTCATATTTAGTTTCCCCTTTACGGTAAATATTACCACCCTCTTTGTAATCAATGGCTTTAGCATCAAAATACTCGCCATATAATAAAGGACGGTCGCCGTATTGTTCGCGGTTAAGGTAACTCAATAAAGCAAACACATTATCCGGATCTGAATTATTTAAAGTTGGATTGGCTTTTGCCCTAATAACCAACATGGCATAGGAGCTATAACCGAAAATTATAAAAGTGAGGCAAACCAAAGCCAGATTTAGCACCGCTTTATTCTTTTTGATAGAATAAAAAATACCGTAAGTGATGGCGCCAATTAATAAAGCTGCAAAAACAAGCACTCCGCTTCCAAAGCCCATGCCTAAGGTATTTACAAAGAATAAATCGAAGTTGGCCGCCAGTTTAATTAAATACTGGATAACCCCATATTGGATAAAACCTAAGATGGCAATACCGGCCAATAAAGCCATAAAAGTACCTTTTGGCGTAGCCTGTTTAGCCCGGCGGAAATAATACACAATGGCCATAGCCGGAATTACCAGCAGGTTTAATAAGTGTACCCCGATAGATAAGCCCATTACATAAGCAATAAAAATCAACCAGCGGTCGGCACCAGGCTCATCGGCTTGCGCTTCCCACTTTAAAATAGCCCAAAAAACCAATGCCGTACAGAACGACGACATGGCATAAACCTCAGATTCTACTGCCGAAAACCAGAACGAATCTGAAAAAGTATAAGCCAAAGCCCCTACAAGTCCGCTGCCAATTATGGCAATAGTCTGATAGTTATTCATCGTTTCATCTGCTTTAACCAGGGCTTTTTTAGCCAGGGCAGTAATGGTCCAGAATAAAAATAAAATAGTAGCGGCACTAAACATAGCCGAGCCAAAATTCATGAAATACGCCACTTTAGAATTATCCCCCATCGCTAAAAGCGAAAACATTTTCTGAATCATCAGAAATAAAGGAGCGCCTGGCTGATGCACCACTTGTAGTTTAAAAGCTGCCGCGATAAATTCGCCACAATCCCAAAAACTGGTAGAAGGCTCCAGCGTTAGAGTGTACACAATTGCAGCAATAATAAAAGTGAGCCATCCGGCCAGGTTATTGATTTTAGAATAATTCATAGTCTTGTTTTTTCTTAAGCAATATTAAGAGCTGTCGAAAATAAGGATTTCGATTGAAATTTAAGCCAGGCTAAGCCGCAGTATTAACAGAATTTAACATCAGAGAGGCCTTAGATTAAAACCTGCACTAAAAAAAGCAAATTCATTTGCAGGTTATGTTTAATCGCTCTATATTTGCAAACCTTTGCAAGAAAGCAATTTTACGCATTTGGAGATTGGCCTATAGTATAAAGGTAGTACAACTGGTTTTGGTCCAGTCTGTCTAGGTTCGAATCCTGGTAGGCCAACAATAGAACGAGGTCGGATTGTGAGTAAGAAACGCAATCCGATTTTTTTTAAATAACAATCGCAGCCATGCCTCTACAATTTAACCCCGTTAAGTTATTTCCCGGTTCAGTAACTAGAGGTCTGGCCGAAAAAATAGCCACATCATACGGAAAACCATTGGGCGATGTACAGGTAGCCCGTTTTAGTGATGGCGAATTTCAGCCTCATTTTAACGAAACCGTTCGAGGCTGCGATGTGTTCCTGATACAATCAACACCACCGCCAACAGATAACCTGATGGAATTGTTGCTGATGACAGACGCTGCCAAACGAGCTTCGGCACACTACATCACGGTAGTGGTTCCTTATTTCGGTTTTGCCCGTCAGGACAGAAAAGACAAACCCCGGGTAGCCATTGGTGCCAAACTGATAGCCAACCTCATTACCGCCGCCGGCGCCCACCGTATCATGACGATGGATCTCCACGCAGCACAAATACAAGGGTTCTTTGACATTCCGGTAGATCATTTAGATGCTTCGGTAATTTTTGTGCCTTACATTAAAAGCCTCAATTTACCCAACATCACCATCGCTTCACCAGATATGGGCGGATCGTACCGGGCACGTACTTTTGCAAAATATTTCAATGCAGAAGTAATTATTTGCGATAAACGACGCAAACGTGCCAACGAAATCGAGTCGATGTCTATTATTGGAGACGTTACCGGACAAGACATCGTATTGATAGACGATATCTGCGATACCGCCGGAACCTTATCCAAAGCAGCATCACTCATTATGGAAAACGGCGCCAACAGCGTTCGTGCCGTATGTACTCATGCCGTATTATCAGGCAAGGCCTACGAAACCATAGAAAACTCTGTTTTAAGCGAATTAATCGTAACCGATACCATTCCATTAAAACACCAAAGCAGTAAAATCAGAGTCCTGTCAACCGCCGATTTGTTTGCCAAAGCCATAGCCAACGTAAACGAACACGGGTCCATATCAGACCTCTTTAAAGTAGAATAAAACAATACATACATAAATTAAAAACAATTAAACATGAAATCATTTGCTATTAGCGGTTCTCGCAGAGAGAACGTAGGGAAAAGAGATGCTAAAGAGCTGCGTTACGAAGGTAAGGTGCCTGCAGTTCTTTATGGTGGCGACAATCAGATCCACTTTGCAGTATCCGCAGCTGATTTGAAAGGCCTGGTTTATACGCCAGACGTTCATTTCGTTGACATCGATGTAGAAGGTACTAAAGCTCAGGCCGTATTACAAGACATCCAGTTCCACCCATTAACCGAACAAATTTTACACATCGATTTTCTGCGTGTAAACGACAGCAAACCGTTTGTAATGGAAATTCCGGTAAAATTAACCGGTACTTCTCCAGGTGTAAAAATGGGGGGTAAATTAATCCAGAAATTGCGCAAACTGCGTGTAAAAGCATTCCCTAAAGACATGCCACAGCACGTAGAAGTAAGCATCGAAGGACTAGAATTAAATAAATCAGTTCGCGTTGGCGAATTGGCTTTCGATAAATTCCAGGTAATCAACAATGCAGACGACACTATCCTGTCAATCGTAATGTCACGTGCCTTGAAACAAGCAGAGCAAGAAGCTGGTAAATAATTTTACCGCTTAAAATTTCAAAAGCCCCCCGATACATCGGGGGGCTTTTTTTATGCTCAAAAGCGTCATTTCGAATTCGCTTCAGCGGAGGGCTAGGTTACTTCCCCTCCTTGATTTAAGGAGGGGTGGTCAAAGACCGGGGAGGTGAAAACCAAAGCAACAAGCACTCAACACCGCCAGTCCCGCTTTCCGCTCAAATACCGCAAATGCGGTATAAACGCTGCAATCGGGTTTAGCTTTCCTACATCCGGTGTTCGTCGTCATTCTTCGCCTCGGTTCGTGTCCTCACGAACCGAAAGCTTTCCTACATCCGGTGCTCGTCGTCATTCTTCGCCTCGGTTCGTGTCCTCAC
>CAZFAE010000002.1:0-37076 GCA_964516035.1 uncultured Sphingobacterium sp. | reverse complement strand
AGCTTTCCTACATCCGGTGCTCGTCGTCATTCTTCGCCTCGGTTCGTGTCCTCACGAACCGAAAGATTTTGTCTGTCTGGTCCGTGAGGACACGAACCAGGGCTAAGGTTTTAACCGTTTTCGATACTTCAATCCTAAATATTTATATATTTGTTTTACATGAAATACCTCATAGTCGGATTAGGAAATATTGGTCCAGAATACGTTGATACCCGGCATAATATCGGATTTATGGTATTAGACCAAATGGCCAAACAGGCCGGAGCATCATTTACCACCCTGCGACTGGCCGGCTATACCGAAATTAACCACAAGGGCAAAAAAATCCATTTAATAAAACCCACCACCTATATGAATTTGAGTGGCAAAGCCCTCAATTACTGGATGCAGGAATTGAAAATTCCGGTAGAACAGGTATTAATTGTGGTGGATGATCTGGCTTTGCCTTTTGGCACCATCCGCCTAAAACCCAAAGGCAGCAATGCCGGCCATAACGGACTTAAAAGTATTGAAGCCGTACTGGGCCACAATAATTATCCCAGAATACGTTTTGGTATAGGCGATAATTTTCCAAAAGGCCGCCAGGTAGATTATGTGCTCAGCGGTTTCGACCCAGACGAACAGCCAGAACTGCCGGCCTTGATAGACCGAAGTATAGAAATGATAAATAGTTTTGTTACTGCCGGTGCCGAATTAACCATGACCCGATTAAATAAATAAGTATGATTATCTACGGAATACCGAACTGTAATACTGTTAAAAAAGCTTTAGATTGGCTTAAAGCCCATCAAATAGATTTTACCTTTCACGATTATAAAAAGAAAGGCATCAGTACCCAAAAATTGGAAGAATGGGCAGCACAGGTAGGTTGGGAAGCCTTAATGAATAAACGCGGCACCACCTGGAAATTGTTGCCTGCAGAAGTGCAGCAAAATATTCAAACCCAAGCAGCTGCTTTTGAGTTAATTATCCAAAAGCCAAGTATCATCAAACGCCCAATATTAGAATCAAACGGACAAATTCTATTGGGTTTTGATGAAAATCAATATGCTCAATTCCATCAGAAATAAATTCAAAATCATCTAAATAAATACCCTAAAATAAATAAAATGAAAACAATTAAAAGACTAAGTGCCCTATGGCTGATGTTGGTTTTGGCCCTAAGCCAGGTACAGGCACAGCAAACTCCGGCTGCAGCAGCGGCACCGCTAAGTAAATACAATTACAACGATGCTTTTAGCCCTATTTTTTATACCCGTACCGGTAATGAGTACCGTTCGGCCAGCGGCCAGCCCGGTGCAAAATACTGGCAAAACCGTGCCGATTATCAATTATCGACACGCCTAAACGAAACTACCAATGAAATTCAGGGAACGGTGGTATTAAATTATACCAATAACAGTCCCGATAAATTAGATTTTTTATGGATGCAGCTAGATCAGAATTTATTTAAAGAAGATTCTCGTGGTTCGGCTTTAATCCCGCTAGGTGGAAGCCGTAACGGTGCCCGTGGCGAAAAATTTAATGGCGGTTACAAAATTAAATCGGTAAAAGTATTGAGTACTGTAGCCGGAAAAACCACCGAAACTGCTGTGAAATACGAGATTAATGATACCCGCATGCAGGTTTTTTTGCCTAAAGCTTTGCAGTCTGCCGGCGGACAAGTGAGAGTAAAGGTTGATTATTCATTTATTTCTCCGCTTTACGGTTCAGACCGCATGGGTATAGAAGCAACCAAGAACGGTAAAATTTTTACCATGGCGCAGTGGTATCCACGCATGTGTGTGTATGATGATGTAAGAGGATGGAATGTTGACCCTTATTTGGGTGCCAGCGAGTTTTACTTAGAGTATGGCGATTTTGATTTGGCCATTACCGTTCCTGCTTCGCATCTAGTGGTAGCCTCCGGCGAATTGACTAATGCGCCCGAAGTGTATACCGCAGAGCAGCAAAAACGTTGGACTGCCGCTGCACAAAGCGACCAAACGGTAGTAATCAGAGGCGAATCTGAGGTGACTAATCCGGCATCCCGCCCAAGCGGAAAAGCGGAATTAACCTGGAAGTTTAAGATTAAAAATTCCCGCGATGTGGCCTGGGCTTCTTCGGCTTCATTTATTATTGATGCAGCCAGAATTAACCTGCCAAGCGGTAAAAAAAGCATGGCTATTTCTGCTTATCCGGTAGAAAGTGCCGGGCAAGAGGCTTGGGGCCGTTCAACCGAATACACCAAAGCTTCTATGGAGCATTATTCTAAAAAATGGATGGAATATCCTTATCCTGCGGCTACCAACGTAGCCGGTAATGAAGGTGGTATGGAGTATCCGGGCATTGTATTTTGCAATTGGAAAGATAAAAAAGCCGCTTTATGGGGGGTAACCGATCATGAATTTGGCCATACCTGGTTCCCTATGATTGTGGGTTCTAACGAGCGCATGTTTGGTTGGATGGATGAAGGTTTCAATACTTTTATCAATAGCCTGAGCACCGAAGAATTCAATAAAGGAGAATATGCAGATCCTAAGCCAGATATGCATCGCATGGCAACTGTTTTAACCGATCCTCGTTTAGAGCCGGTGTTAAGCAGTCCAGATAATATGAAAGAACGCAATATCGGTTTATTGTGTTACGTAAAACCGGGCATGGGTTTAACTTTATTAAGAGAACAAATTTTAGGTCCCGATCGTTTCGATCGTGCTTTTAGAGCTTATGTAGAGCGCTGGGCTTATAAGCATCCTACGCCTGATGATTTTTTCAGAACGATGGAAAACGTGGCCGGCGAAAACCTGAGCTGGTTTTGGAGAAGCTGGTTTATCAATAACTGGCGTTTAGACCAATCTGTTAAGGAGGTGAAGTACGAAAAGAACGATCCGACTTTGGGTGCCTTAATTACCATTGAGAATTTGGAGAAAATGCCAATGCCTGTTATCGTAGAGATCAAAACCAAGAGTGGTAAAAAAGAACGCATCACTATTCCGGTAGAAATCTGGCAGCGTAATACTTCCTGGTTATTCAAATATCCGTCTACCGAAGAATTAGAGTCAGTAAGCTTAGACCCAGATCATGTATTGCCAGATCATAACTCAAGCAATGATGTTTGGAAAGCTGATTTAGCCACCAGTACAGCAGCTCCGGTTAATTATGAACCTTATCTGGGTAAATATACTGCTGCCGGTTTACCAATTGAGGTAATTATTAAAACAGAAAGCGGTAAACTATTGGCCGAGGCAACCGGCCAGCCTGTTTTTACTTTAACTAACATTGCTAAAGACAAATTCAGCATTGAGGAGGTAGGGGTAGAGCTGGAGTTTAATCCTGCTAAAGGAGAAATGATTTTAAACCAGGGCGGACAGCTTGTGGTATTTACTAAAGAAATGAAAGCGGTAGAAACTGTGGTTCCTGCAGATAAGAAGAAGAAAAAGAAATAATTCCATTAAGTTTAAAAACAAGAAATGCGTCCCGAAAACATCGGGACGCATTTCTTGTTTTGGTGTATTAAAAAGCGATTTATTGAATATTCGAACGAATAACCCGAATTCCCCTTCCGGCTTCGAATAGCGCAATGGCAAAAAGTATATTCTTCACTATATTATTGATGCTATGAAATCCCCAAATAACCATAGCATCATCTTTAAAAACATGTTTCAGAACATAATTACTGATAGTAAATAAATAAAGATTTAAAAAGAAGTAAAAAAGCACACCCATATTAATCCAATGTATCAGATAGTTCAGGTTTTTGTTTTGAAGTGGTTTTTTTAATAAATGTAAATAACTTGATAATGAGAAGAATACGAGTGTTATGCATTCAAACATTCTAATCCAATGATGTAACTCCTTAAAACTTTTGGTTAGCAGTAAATTAATACCTAATAATATCACGTAAGTCACAATAATTATATTCACTAATATTTTGTTTGGTAATAGCTTTTGATAAATTAAAACCAACAAAATATACATTACGATATAATAAGAGTTGACGATTAGGAAGCCAGTATTCCCAGCCCTTACAAAGCATTCGTTAGCAATATCGGCTATTAAAGAAATCATGATAAGGATGGATAATAAAAATGCGACTGGACTTTCACTCGGATAAAACAGAAAAGTAACGATAGGTATCAAAACAGATACTATGGAAACGTAAGAAAGAATGATGGCGATGTCTGTCTGTTCCATAATTTTAACGGTTAATTTCAGCTATTGGGCAATAAGGCGGGCAGGGTCTGGATGCATCCTCAAAAATAGCCGGATCAGACACCGCCGCATTGGCCAATAGTAATTGTGGTGCACCCTCGTTGTTGATGGCATAACTGGCTTTTAGTACCTGGCAGGTGGGGTCTTCCATTAAGCGACTAAATGTATTGCTGCCAAAAAAACGGGCTTTAATGGGTCCCTTATAATTGGCCATCCATTGTTTTGTGGTTTTCCAGTTAATGGTACCATCTTCTGTCTCTAAGCTAACCGGAATCATAGCCACCCCATCTTCATTAATCCCGACAGGTAAAATTAATTGTTCATTTTGCTCGTTTATGGCGTAGTACATACAAATACCCACACAATTGGAATCGGCTAATATTGTTTTTAAATTATTCATGGATAGGAAATAGTCCGTTCGGCCAGTAGTTGATTTTTTGTAGTTTAGTATCCATTTCCGACCCAGATCTCCATTAATCGTCGCACCTACCGCTTTATGGAAAGGTTTTTCGTTTGCTTTGAGTTCCTTCTGTCCAATCACATTTTGGTTTAAAAAGAAATCTTCATCTGCGTGAGTCAATAAATCATTTTTACTGCAGGCATAAAACAGAACCACTATTAGGCTGGCCATGGCGCTTCCGTAAATCATAAATATTAAAGTTTTCAATTTCATAATAATTTAATTTCGGGTTTAAAATTTTTGTCGTTAAGTCTTTATACGTAAGAAATGGTATTTGGGTTACAAAAACTTTCATTTATTTTAATAATTTTTATTTTGGAGATATTTTTATGTGTTATTAACTATTTTTCTGGGTGTTTTACTCAAAATTTGTGTAGCAGGCCCACTGCTTTTACAGCGCTCTACTAGCTTGTTATTTTTTTAGGCTAAATGCTTGAAAATCAAAAAGGGAAATGCTACCTTTGCAGTCCTTTGAAAAAGGATAGTAGAATTTTAAAACTAAAATCAACAAATGCCAACCATTCAACAATTAGTTAGGAAAGGTAGAGTAGCTATGGTGGATAAGAGTAAATCCCCAGCGTTGGACAGCTGTCCACAGCGAAGAGGTGTGTGTACCCGTGTATACACTACTACCCCTAAAAAACCAAACTCAGCCATGCGTAAAGTAGCTCGTGTGCGCTTAACCAACGGTAAAGAAGTTAACGCTTACATCCCTGGAGAAGGCCACAACCTGCAAGAACACTCTATTGTGTTAATTCGTGGTGGTAGAGTAAAAGATTTACCGGGAGTACGTTACCACATCATTCGTGGTGCATTAGATACTTCAGGTGTAGATGGTCGTAACCAGCGCCGTTCTAAATACGGAACAAAGAAACCAAAGGTTAAATCATAAACAGAGGACAAGAACATGAGAAAGTCGAAACCAAAAAAACGAATTATCCTGCCAGATCCAAAGTTTAACGACGTAATGGTGACCAGGTTTGTAAACAACATGATGTACGATGGAAAAAAATCTATCGCTTATTCTATTTTTTACGATGCAGTTGAACTAGTTGAGAAAAAAACCAGCGAAAGCGGTTTAGAAGCTTGGAAAAAAGCTTTAAACAACGTAATGCCTGCTGTTGAAGTAAAATCACGCCGTGTAGGTGGTGCAAACTTCCAGGTGCCAACCGAAGTTCGTCCGGAGCGTAAAATTGCTTTAGGAATGAAATGGTTGATCAACTATTCACGCAAGCGTGGTGAAAAAACCATGATGGAAAAATTAGCTGGCGAAATTATCGCTGCTGCTAAGGGTGAAGGTGCTGCCGTGAAGAAGAAAGAAGATACCCACAAAATGGCAGAAGCTAACAAAGCATTCTCTCACTTCAGATTTTAATTAGAAATAAGATGTCAAGAGATTTAAAATACACAAGAAACATCGGTATTGCTGCCCACATTGATGCGGGTAAAACCACCACCACCGAGCGTATCCTTTATTACGCCGGTGTAAGTCATAAAATTGGTGAAGTGCACGAAGGTGCAGCCACCATGGACTGGATGGCACAAGAGCAGGAGCGTGGTATTACCATTACTTCGGCTGCAACTACCGTAAATTGGAAATACAGAAATCAAGATTATCATATCAATATTATCGATACGCCGGGTCACGTGGATTTTACCGTAGAGGTAAACCGCTCACTGCGTGTATTGGATGGATTGGTATTCTTATTCTCTGCGGTTGATGGTGTTGAGCCTCAATCTGAAACCAACTGGCGTTTAGCTAATAACTACAATGTTGCCCGTATCGGTTTCGTTAATAAAATGGACCGTTCTGGTGCCGACTTCTTAAAAGTTGTGAAGCAGGTGAAAGACATGTTAGGTTCTAACGCTGTTCCTTTGCAGTTACCAATTGGTGCCGAAGAAGGATTTAAAGGTGTTATCGACTTAATTAACTTCCGTGGTATTGTTTGGAATGAGCACGATAAAGGGATGACCTTTACCGAAGTGCCTATCCCAGAAGATATGGTTGCTGAAGCTACCGAGTGGAGAGAAAAATTATTAGAATCTGTTGCCGAATATGATGAGAGCTTGATGGAGAAATTCTTCGAGGCTCCTGAAACCATCACCGAGCGTGAAGTTTTAGATGCATTACGTCAGGCGGTTTTAGATGCTAAAATTGTTCCTATGGTATGTGGTTCATCTTTCAAAAACAAAGGTGTACAAACCATGTTGGATTATGTGATGGAATTATTGCCTTCTCCAATGGATGTTGAAGGTATTGTAGGAACCAACCCAGATACCGAAGAAGAAATTTTACGTAAACCATCAGAAAAAGAACCATTTGCAGCATTGGCATTTAAAATTGCAACCGATCCATTTGTAGGTCGTTTGTGTTTTATCCGCGTATACTCAGGTAACTTAGATGCAGGTTCGTACGTATACAACATGCGTTCAGGTAATAAAGAGCGTATTTCTCGTATCTTCCAAATGCACGCTAACAAGCAAAACCCAATTCCTAATGTAGGAGCTGGAGATATTGCAGCGGTAGTTGGTTTTAAAGATATCAAAACAGGAGATACTCTTTGCGACGAGAAACACCCGATCGTTTTAGAATCTATGAACTTCCCTGAACCGGTAATCGGTTTAGCTATCGAGCCTAAAACTCAGGCCGATATGGATAAATTGGGTATGGCTTTAGGTAAATTATCTGAAGAAGATCCTACTTTCCACGTAAAAACAGACGAAGAAACAGGTCAGACTGTAATTTCAGGAATGGGTGAGCTTCACTTAGACATCATCATGGATCGTTTGAAACGTGAGTTTAAAGTAGAAGTAAACCAGGGAGCGCCGCAGGTTTCATACAAAGAAGCCATTACCGGTACTTCACAACACCGCGAAACGTACAAGAAACAAACCGGTGGTCGTGGTAAATTTGCCGATATCCAAGTAGTTATTTCTCCATGCGATGCAGATTTCGAAAAAGGAGGCTTACAATTCGTAAACGAAATTTCAGGTGGTTCAATTCCACGTGAATTTATTCCTTCAGTAGAAAAAGGTTTTGCTGCCGCCATGACTAACGGTGTATTAGCCGGATATCCATTGCAAGGTATGAAAGTTCGTTTAATTGACGGATCATTCCACGCAGTCGATTCAGATGCTTTATCATTCGAGATTTGTGCACGTTCCGCTTTCCGCGAAGCATTACCAAAATGTAAGCCGGTATTGATGGAGCCAATCATGAAAATTGAGATCTTAACTCCAGAAGAAAACATGGGTGACGTAATCGGTGATATGAACCGTCGTCGTGGCCAGCTTTTAGGTATGGATTCACGTGCAGGTGCACAAGTAATTAAAGCTACTGTGCCTTTATCTGAAATGTTTGGTTATGTAACCCAGTTACGTACCATTACTTCAGGCCGTGCAACCTCTACTATGGAATTTGATCACTATGCAGAAGCACCACGTAACGTACAGGAAGAAGTAGTTGCCAAATCAAAAGGTAAATCTGTAAACGCATAATTAGAACATGGAATAAAGATCAAGGATTAATGATCAAAAAAGCTTTTTGTCTTTGCTCTTTATTCCTTGTTCTTTAATCAAATAAACACCGATCTCCGTTACTAATAGCTCTAACGAAGGTCTTTAACTAAAAACAACATGAGCCAAAGAATCAGAATTAAATTAAAATCTTACGATTACAACCTGGTTGACAAATCAGCAGAAAAAATCGTAAAAACGGTAAAACCTACGGGAGCCGTGGTAAGTGGACCGATTCCATTGCCAACAGAAAAGAAAATCTTCACCGTGTTACGTTCACCACACGTAAACAAAAAAGCACGTGAGCAGTTTCAATTATGCGCTTACAAGCGTTTGTTAGATATCTACAGCTCTAACTCTAAAACTGTAGATGCTTTAATGAAATTAGAATTGCCTTCAGGTGTTGAAGTAGAAATCAAAGTCTGATTTTTTGCAATCATGCTTATCAAAAAGCCATCAGTCATCCAACTGGTGGCTTTTTTTATGATCTTGAATTTTAACACACATGCTTAATTCTATATCATTCTTTATGCAAATTATTTCATTTTTAGGCCTTTTTATAGCCTTTAGATAGATGTCGCAAATAATAATGTGCTAACTTTGATGATTATTGATAACCTTTAGCTATATTTATTAATAATAATAACCACCAAGATAATTTATCAATTCCTGAATAAATTATCTGCATAATGATGAAACGTTTCTGCTACTTGATCCTATTTTTGGGTTGTCTTTTGACGAGCAGTAAACTCTTTGCCCAAAATATTCAGATAGACAGCGACTTTAATACAGGTACTTACGGAAATGGAAGTAATATTACTGTTCCGGTAAGTTTAAGTGGCGTTTTTAATCAGAATGAAAAGTTTGAAATCTGGTTATCCGATGCCAATGGTGATTTTAGTGCATCAGTTAAAATAGGTGAATATCAAGGGTTCTTCACCACTTTCGTAAATGGATTATTACCCACGGGTCTTGCCAATGGAACAGGATATAAAATTGAAGTTCGTGCAACCACTACACTTGGAGTTGCGGCTGTTACTACTCCAGCTTTCTCCATTAGTGGAAGCCAGGCAGTGGTGGCAAAAATAAGTCCTGGTAATACCGTTACCGTATTTAAGGCCGATGAAATTTTTGGTCGATGTTTGCCTAGTACCAATGGGCTGATATTTTCATCGCAAAGTACCCCCAACTCGGCTATCACAACGGTAATTACCAAAAATGAAATTACCAACCAGCCAATCATCGGAAACATCATCAATGAATTAGCCAAAAGCTATTTTACTGTTACCGTAACAACAACACAGGATGGGATTATTGGCACAAGGTCTTACGCTATTATCAATACGGATAACAGCAATCCCCTACAGTCCACATACACTAGCCCAGTCTGCGTCAACCCCGATGATCCGAATTCTGGGGGAATCACATTTCGCGTAAATATCGATTCTGGTGCCGATGTGTACAAAAATTATCCCGGAACTAAATATGTGATAGACTGGTCTGATGGGACGGTCCAAACCTTAACTTTAGCAGAGATTATTGAACTGGGTGGAATTATTACCCACCGATACACCATATCTTCCTGTAATCAAAGTGTGCAATCCAATGGTGTAATCTATTATAATAGTTTTGGAATACAATCTAAAGCTATTCATCCTTTTTGTGCCGAAGGCGCCCCAACCATTAACATTGCCAGAGCATTTGAGATGCCACGGGTAGCTATTGAGAGTCCAACTTTTGCCTGTAAGAATTCGTCAGTAACTTTTGTGAACAAATCTACACAGGGCACCTATGGCGATCAGAATCAACCCACATGTACTGGCAATAATATTTTTTTCGATTGGTATGTGGATGGGAATCTAGTGCTCCCGAATGTAAATATTACTACCAATCTGACCTATACCTTTACCACTTCGGGTATTCATACGATCACTCTGGTGCCGGTTGACCCCAGTTCTACCTTACCGTGTATTCCAAACATGGTAACAACAACGATCTGTATTGAAGAAATTCCTGCTCCGGTATTTCAATTTAATCAATCGGGAAGCCTGGTAAATACCCTAAAAGGATGTGTCCCTTTAACTGTTACCACTAAAAACCAATCCAATACAGTAGATATTTGTAGTGCAGCCAGTTACGAATGGACATTGATAAATAACACCACCAATGTTTCTGGTTTTTATAACAATAATGCAATTTTTACTCCCGGAGATAGTGAAACAAGTTTAGAACCAGAATTCAGTATAAGTAATCCTGGGAATTATACTTTGACATTAAGAATCAAAAACACCTGTTCTGAAGAAGGAATAACTACAAGCAGGAATTTTATAGTAGTTGGGCCTCCATCTGTTAGTCCATTCAATTACACTGCGGCCTATTGCGAGCCGGTTCCTAAAACCATTAATTTTGATCAGCACACCTATAATGCTAATTCAGCCCCATCGGCTGATGTAAGCTATACCTGGACCATTACAGGCGGAGATTACGAATATTTAAATGGTACTACGGCTGCATCACCATATCCAACGGTACAATTTAAATCTTATGGTACCTATACCATCAAAGTAGATTATGATAATGCTTGTAGTGTGAGTACACAAACTCAAACCATTACATTCAATCAGCCGCTAATAGCCAGTATTACAGCTAATACAAGTGCAACAGATATATCGGTTTGTACCGGTTCTGTTATTAATTTGCAGGGTACCATTAGTGGTCCGGCAGGTTATACCTACCAATGGATAGCCTCTTCCAATGCCGGCGGCACTATTACCGCAGTATCTACAGATCCTGCATCGCCAAGCGCAACTTATACTCCTGTACCTGCAGATGATGATCAAGAATTGACATTTACCCTTCGGGTAATTTATCCAACACCGGTACCTGCTACCTGTACCTCGCCCTTAGAGCAATCAATTAAGGTAACGTATACCGCCACTAATACCGCAGCTAACAGCGCCATCAACCGTTGTACCGGAATTGTGGTCGACTTTACACCCACAAGTACCTTAAGCGGGAGCCAGTTTATTTGGACCATACTCTCTCAAGGCCCAAATATAAGCGGAGCCAATGCCAACCTGGTGTATGCTGCAGGCCCAATTAATGATGTATTGGTCAATTCTGGAGCCGCTCCAGAAACGGTAGTTTATCAAATTACACCAAGAAGTGCCACCGGTTGCGATGGAACTCCTTTTACGCTAACGGTTACTGTCTTGCCAAACATTACAGGCAATAGCATTGGCAATGCACAGTCAATCTGTATAAATCAAGCTCCAGCTTTATTAGGACAAGCCGATGGGCTGGTACTTGGTGGTGGCGATGGGCTTAATTATGTTTATTTATGGGAACAAAGAGTAGGCAATACGGCTTGGTTAACAGCTACAGGTACTGCTAATCAAGCAACTTATCAGCCAGGTAACTTAACGGTAACAACAGAATATCGTCGAAAAGTATATTCCCCAAATGCAGAGGCATGTTTTAATGAAAGTGATCCAATCACCATCACTGTAAATCCATTGCCGGCTATAACCTTGGGTGCAGTATCTGATATCTGTAACACGGCCACTAGTTTTAGCATCCCCTATACCAACCCTCAAAACAATCCGAATCGTTTTTCTATTGTTCCGGGTACCAGAGTAATGCCTGGATTTGTTTCTGTATCGGATGTAAGTTTCAGTACCTCGCCCTTAATTATTACCATACCCGCTAATGTAGCTCAGGGTACATACGATTTTAAGTTGGTCTTTAAAAATGACAATGGGTGCGAATCGGTAGAACAAAGCATTAGTTTAACTGTTAAAACTCCGCCTACTCTCTCCAATGCAGGCAGTAATCAGGTAAAATGTCAAAATGGTTCTTTTACCTTAAATGGGAATATACCTACTTCAGGAACAGGAACCTGGTCTATACTTGATCCCTTAAATGCCAATGGTGCAGTAATTGCAAACCCGGCTCTTGCAAATAGTACGTTAAGCGGTTTACAAGAGGGTAAGAGCGTTGTTTTACGATGGACCATCAGCAACGGGCCTTGTATTGATTCCTTTTCGGATGTAGTGTTAACCAATGAACCCGCCACTACGGTGTCTAATGCCGGTGCAGCGCAGCGCAATTGCAACAACGACAGCTTTACCTTAAATGCAAATAGTCCAGCCTTAAATGAAACGGGTGTTTGGAGCATAGTATCAGGCACGGTAATTCTACCTGCAGATTTAAGCACCCCTACGCTCAATATATCTGGAGTTCCGGCTGGGCAATCTGCTACTTTGAGATGGACCATCGAAAATGCCGCTTGCCAAAGTACCTCAACTATTACGGTAACTAATCTGAGCCCCATCACCAATAATGTAATTTCATTTACCGGTCCCGATCCATGTTCATCACAAAGTATCAACATATTAGGATCATTACCTGCGGGTGGTAGCGGCGGAGCTTTCCCCTCTAATTTTAATTATACCTGGCAATATAAAAATACCATTGGCGGATGGGATAACTTAGGTATAAGCACTCAGAACTTATCTAATTTTACAGTTACTTCAAACATTACTTTAAGACGTTTGGTTAGTTCTTACGAATGTTCAGTTGCCAGTAATGAGTTAACAATTAATGTACTGCCACCACTAAGTAATACCATAGCCGGTGCGCAAACCATTTGCTTTAATACCAGCCCGACGGAGTTAACCGGTAATATAGCTAGTGGTGGAGATGATAATTATACTTACCAATGGCAAAGTTCTGCCAGTTCCAGCTCAGGTTTTACAGATATTTCGGGGGCTGTTGCTATTAATTATCAGCCAGGGGTACTAAGCTCAACTACTTATTTTAGAAGGGTAGTGAGTAGTGGTACCTGTATAGATATATCTACCGTAGTTCAGGTTAAGGTTAATCCAAAACCTGCAATGACCAATATTGCCGATAAAACCTACTGTGCAGGTTCTGTAATTACCTCTGCTGCTTTTACCAGTACCCCGGGTATCAATACCACTTACCGATGGACTAATTCAAATACCTCGATAGGTTTAGGTGCTTCTGGTAATGGGACTTTACCTGTATTTACAACCCTTAACAATTTAAAAGTACCTGTTGAGGCTACCATTACGGTAATTCCTACGTACAATGAGAATGGAATTAATTGCGATGGCGATCCGGCCAGCTTTAAGATAATTGTTTTGCCTAACATTGCGGTTAGCCCAATAGCAGACCAAACGCTGTGTACAGACATTACCACAGTAGCCTATGCCCCAGCTACAGATGCGCTAAATTTACCGGTAGGAGCAAGCATTACGTATCGTTGGACGATTAATGGTTCAGGAACTAACCTGCTTAATGGCAGCGGGGTGCAAATACCTTCTTTTATTACCACTAATATTGGAACAACGGAATTAGAGAGTACTTTAACTATTTTTCCTATTTACAATTTGAACGGCATATCCTGCGAAGGAATATCGGCCACTTATAAAATTACCGTTAAGCCAAATCCAAGTGTGGCGAATGCTGGCACTGATGTTAAAATTTGCGAAACATCGTATCAGTTAAATGCAAACAACCCAGTGGTGGGTACCGGTACCTGGACTCAGGTTTCAGGGCCGTCGGCAAACATTACCAACGCATCGCTCTACAATACTACAGTTACGGCATTACAAACCGGATATCGCTATGAATTTAGATGGACTATTACGAATAGCCCATGTTCTACCCCAAGTGTTGCCAATGTGATAGTAGATGTATTATCACCAATAATAAATTCGATTAAGATTGATAACACTACCGTATGTGCGGGTGAAACTGTTATCTTATCCAGTAATGCGCTCAGTGGCGGGGATATACCATCGGTTTTTGCGGCTTCTTACGGTTTTCAGTGGGAGTCTTCGGTTAATGGTACTAGTAATTGGCAGCCTATTCCCGGTACTTTAGAGACACTCACTGTCAATCCTACGGCAGATATTTACATCCGTCGACTTGTAAAAAGTTATGCTATCTGCGAAGTGATTAGTCCGGCGATACTGCTTAGGGTTAACCCTGCCACACCTGAGGCCAGTGCTGGCTCCGATCAAATTTTGTGTAATTTAATACAAACCCAATTGCAAGCCAATAATCCAGGTTCGTTTATAGGAACCTGGACAGACGTTACGCCAGGGGGCAGTACCTTAACTTTTACCAATGCTAATCAGTTTGATACGGCTGTTAATGGCTTAGTGGCTGGTCAGACTTATACCTTAAAATGGACGATTACGGGTTTGGCGCCTTGCCCTGATGATGATGATGAGCTGACCATAACCGTAAGACCTGAAATAACTACAGCTGATGCTGGAGCAGACGCAAAACTTTGTGATCAGGGTTTGGGTAATAATTCATTCACCCTTTCGGCGAATACACCACAGAGTTTTGAAACCGGTACCTGGACAATTATAAATCAGCCGGGTTCTTCAAATGCCAGTTTTGACAATCCAAATAATCCTACAGCAAAAATTTTAAATCTGATACCAGGCCAATATACTTTATTGTGGACGATTAATAATGACGCTGACGACTGTACACCTTCGTCAAAATCGATGATTTTAGAGGTGTTTGCAGCTCCGGTAGCCGGAAATCTTCGAACAGCAACAACCGAGGTTTGTGATACAGGCAATAGCGGCATCCTTACGTTGACAAGTTTTGTTGGAGATATCCAGCAATGGGAATGGAGCACTGATAATACGAACTGGAATATTATAGTTAATACTACAGATACGTATAGTTTTACTAATCTGACCCAAACCACTTATTATAGGGTAAAAGTGGTAAGCAAAGGTTTAGCAGTAGGGTGTACCACTTTTGTATATGCGGCAACACAAAGTGTGGTAGTTTACCCTGCTTCGGTAGGTGGTAGTACGGCTATAGCTTTGGGCACTGATACCGTATGCGAAGGAATTAACTCGGGTAATTTATCATTGAACGATTATGTGGGAACGGTCATCCGTTGGGAATCTTCTATTGATGGGGGATTAAATTGGGCCCCTATAACCAATACGGCCGGATTAACAAGTTATACTTATAGTAATCTGCTAGTTACCACCCAATTTCGTGCTGTGGTGCAGAGTGGAGTTTGTGCAGACGCTAAATCTACTGTAACCACTATTAATGTATTGCCCCCCGTAACGCAGGCTCAAACTACCGATGCAGAAGAATGTAATGTTACCACCACTAATTTAAATGGTAACGTGCCACTTAGCGGACAGGGTACCTGGATTCAAGTAGAAGGTCCGACAGTGAGTATTGCTGATATTCATAATCCAAAATCAGTAATTACCAGTTTGGTACCCGGAGTTTACCGGTTTACTTGGACCATAGACAACGGAGTTTGTGCACCTAGCAGTGCTACACAAACTATTAGCAATTATCCGCCACTGATTAACGAAATTCAGACTTCAATTGCAACCATTTGTTCCGGTCAGGTAGCAGTTCTCTCAGATAAAAGCCATTCAGGGGGTAAAGGAACGTACAGTTTTGAATGGCAAACCAGTACCGATAATATCAATTGGAATCCTGCAATTTCTGGAGAAATTAATGCCAATTTATCAGCAATATTAACCGGTTCATTGTACTTCAGAAGAACCGTTATTTCGGGTCCTTGCCTTAGTATAAGTAACTCGGTATTAATTACCGTTCAGCCCCCCATCGGTAATAATGTGATTACAGGTCCGGCCGAAGTTTGTATCCTGAAGCCAGTTCCTTCTATTAATGGCTCTAATCCTGATGGTGCCGATGGCATATATACTTTCCAATGGCAATTGCGTACTGCAACTACTTCTTGGGCAGATATTCCTAACGAAGTAAGCATCGGTCTTCAGCCGTCTCCAATAACTGAAAATACCTGGTATCGCAGAATTGTTCGTTCGGCATTATGTACCGGGCCTCAGCAAAGTATAAGTAACGAATTAGCGCTTGAAGTTCGATTTAATGCTATTGCCAGTTTCACTGCTTCTAAAACCATCGATTGTCTTCCATTTAATCTCTCATCGGTTATTAATGTAACACCTTATCCAGATTTAAATGCTACTTATGAGTGGTTTGCCAATGAGGTAAGTATTGGTACCGGTCCTGATTTTCCGGGTTATACCATTACAACAGATGGCACCAAGGTTGCCATCAAATTAATTACAACCAGCTTGTATGGCTGCGATACCGACGAGAAAATCATCGAGTTTGAAACCATTAAAAGCGTAGAAGCTGGATTTACAAAAAGTACAGCCCAAGGTTGCGGCCCATTGAGCGTAATTTTTACCAATAGCTCTGCTCCATTAGTGGGCGCAAGTTATAATTGGGATTTTGGTAACGGGCAAACTTCTAATTTGCTTAATCCTGGAAGTATTACTTTCTTGGCTCATCCACTTAATAGAGATACCACCTATGTTATCAGACTTAGGGCATATACCAATTGCCAGGAGAGCTTCTTTACCGACTCGGTATTGGTAAGACCTACTCCCATATCTATTTTTAGCCCCGATAAAACAGAGGGCTGTTCGCCGCTATTAGTCAATTTCTCAAATCAATCTAAAGGAGAGCCGGCTACTTATGAGTTTGATTTTGGAGATGGTAGCCCAATATACACCACCAATTCTTTAGAAGATGTTGCCCATACCTTTACGGTATTGAGCACTACCATCTTTACTGTAAACCTGAAGGTAACCAACGAGTGCGGTACCAGTAGCTCTTCATACACTGTAAGAGTTCGCCCCAATACCGTTACGGCCAATTTGGTAGTAAATGGGGATGATAAGCTCGGCTGTCCGCCACATACGGTTACTTTTTACAATAATTCGGTAGGAGCCAATCAGTTTACCTGGGATTTTGGCGATGGAAGCCCGCTTGAAATAAATGCATCTACTACCATGACTCATACTTTTGTGACGGGTGGCATTTATCAGGTAAAGTTAACGGCAACCAATGGCTGTTCTGTTCAAGAAACTTCAGAAATTGTGACGGTATATCCTGAGCCGATTTCGTCATTTACTACCAGTAGAACCAATTATTGTGTGGCAGAAGAGATCCAGTTTCAGAATACTTCTCCCATTGGAGCTTTCTTGTGGCAGTTTGGCGATGGTACCTCCAGTACACAAATCAATCCAACACATCAATACGCCATTCCGGGAACCTATTCGGTAATGTTAACCACCTCTGTAACACAGGCAGACGGTACTCAATGTAGTAAAACCGTAACTACACAAATAGAAATTATACCCTTGCCTGTGCCTCAGTTCAGCACCAATGCCTCGGCACTCAATTGCGCACCTTTCTTGTTAGCGGTGCAAAACACATCGCAGTATGCAGAAAAATATGCCTGGTATATCGATGGAGTTTTAATATCTACAGATAAAACTCCAACCAATTTATGGCTGACTGCTGCTGATAAAATTATCACTATAAAACTAGTTGCAGAAAATGCACTAGGATGCTCTTTCAGTACAGAGCAAAAAATACAGATGTACCCCAGGCCAACAGCTAATTTCTCTGTTTTACCTGGCGAAGTAATCAAGATTCCTGAATACACCTTTAATTTCCAGAATACCACCACTGGAAATGTAAACGGCTATCAATGGTCCTTTGGCGATGGTAGTACCTCAACAGCCACCAATCCATCGCATACTTATGCAGAACTGGGTATTTACCAGGTAAAATTAGTGGCCAGAAATTCAGAAGGGTGTACAGACACCCTCATTCGTCAAGTAGAAATACAAACCGTACCCGGGTATTTGTATGTACCTAATGCTTTTGAACCCGCCAGTTTGGTGGCAGAGCTTAAAAACTTTAAACCCAAAGGTTCGGGCATTGCCCAATACCAAATCAGGGTGTTTAATAAAATGGGTAGTCTGCTATGGGAAAGTTCGCAATTAGACTACAATAATTCGCCTGCAGAAGGCTGGGATGGTACGATTAACGGCCAGCCCGCACCACCAGATGTTTACGTGTGGAGTATAGATGCAACATTCATTAACAGAACCATTTGGAAAGGGATGAAATACCAGAATGCAGACCAGCCGAAAACCACTGGAACTATACATTTAATCAGATAGCAAAGAAGTATGAAAAAAATAGTGCTGCTCTGTTTAGTTATTTGCTTAGCTGTTGGTCAATCGGTCTTTGGGCAGGATCATGCGTATTCACAGTTTTTTAATGCCCCCAACTACCTTAATCCAGCTTTAAACGGGCAGTTTAATGGAGATTTGCGAATCAATATGATTTACCGCAGCCAGTGGACAAACCTGCCCGGGCCTTTAAATTATTACACCTTTTCGGTAGATTACCAGGTCCCCCGATTTGGAGGAGGTTTCGGTTTGATGGCCACACAGTCGGCAGAAGGCATTGCTTATTTAAAAAAAACCAATATTTCGGGAATTTATTCTTACAGCGTGCCTTTTGAAAATGGAGCCTTATCTTTTGGTTTGCAGGCCGGTTTAACCAATCGAAGTATCGATTTCGAAAAACTGGTTTATTCAGATCAAATCGATCCCGAAACCGGAATTATCCCTGGGTCTATTAGTTCTGCATCTAGTCTGCCATATAATCGCCGTTCTTTTTTTGATACCGGTGCCGGGGTTAACTTGGTGCTGGGCGACTTTATGCTTGGATTTGCTGCACAACACCTCAATAAGCCCGATCAGTCTTTTACCGGTACGAAAACTCTTTTAGCGCCCAGATACAATGCGCATTTAAGCTATAAAATACTAACCAACACCTATATTGATGATGCTCCGGCTATTATTCCTTCGGTGGTTTATTTTCAACAGGGTCAAACAAAATCATATAGCGGAGGCCTGCAGTTTAAAACCCGTAATGTAAATTTAGGCGTATGGTACCGTAGTGATGGTAATCAGCCAGATGCGGTGGTGCTTTCACTGATATTAGATTTATTTCCCAGAAGAGATACTTACGATAAATTAAGGGTAGGAATGAGCCATGATGCAACACTTTCTAAACTATCGTGGGGTAAAACCGCCGGAACCACCGAAGGAGCTGTGAATTACGAAATTACGTTCCCTAACAGCAACCGGCCGATAGAGGGCAATAATGGTAAACGTTGTTACGATTTTTATTAATAAAATACAGCAAAGAGGTGTTTGTTAATCGATTTTAGAGACTTCGCAATTATTTTAAAAATATTTGAGCTAAGTATTTGATAATTAAGAAGCATTTCCTATCTTTGCCGTCCCTTTAGGGGGATTTACACGGTCTTGAACGAAGCCCTACTGCTTCGATGGACACAAAAGAAAATATAAAAATGTCAGGAATTATTGGAAAAAAAGTAGGAATGACCAGCATTTTCGATGCTGAAGGGAAAAATATCCCTTGTACAGTTATCGAAGCTGGCCCTTGCGTAGTTACCCAACTACGTACCGTCGAAGTAGACGGCTACACTGCCGTTCAGTTGGCTTTCGACGAGAAAAAAGAGAAGAATACCTCTGGTCCACTTAAAGGTCATTTTGAAAAAGCTAAAACTACACCTAAGCGTAAGCTGGTTGAGTTTAAATCTTTTACAGATGAGAAATCTTTAGGAGATACCATTACGGTAGAGCTTTTTGAAGAAGGCGACTTCGTAGATGTGGTTGGTACTTCAAAAGGTAAAGGTTTTCAGGGTGTAGTTAAACGTCACGGATTTGCCGGTGTGGGTGGTCAAACTCACGGTCAGCACAACCGTATGCGTGCACCAGGTTCATTAGGTGCTTCATCCTGGCCTTCAAAAGTATTTAAAGGCATGCGCATGGCAGGCCGTATGGGTAATGACAGAGTGAAGATTCAAAACTTACAGGTTTTGAAAGTTTATCCTGAGCAAAACTTATTAGTAGTTAGCGGGTCTATTCCCGGAGCTAAAGGTTCTTACGTTATAGTGGATAAATAAGATGGAAGTTAAAGTAGTAAATATTTCAGGTAAAGAAACAGGTGCCAAGGTGCAACTTCCTGATGCGATCTTCGCGGTTAAACCGAACGATCACGCCATTTATTTAGACGTAAAGCAATACTTAGCTAACCAACGCCAGGGAACGCACAAATCTAAACAGCGTAACGAAATTGCAGGTTCAACCCGCAAATTATATAAACAAAAAGGTACAGGCGGTGCCCGTGCCGGTAACATCAAATCTCCATTATTTAATGGTGGTGGTCGTGTTTTCGGTCCACAGCCCCGCGACTATAGCTTTAAGCTGAACAAAAAGCTGAAATCATTGGCTCGTAAATCAGCATTAACTTATAAAGCTCAAGATAACAACATCCTTGTTTTAGAAGATTTTAGCTTCGATAGCATCAAAACTAAAAACTATATCAAATTGGTAAGCGATTTAAACCTTACCGATCAGAAAACACTGTTGGTATTACCAGCTGCAAATAACAATGTTTATTTATCTAGCAGAAATCTGAAAAAAGCAAAAGTGGTTACCGCCGCAGATTTAAATACTTATGATGTATTAAATGCAGGCACACTATTGTTAACTACAGAAACTGTTAAAAAATTGGAGGAGGCATTTGCCAAGTAAGATGGAAATTTTAAAGAAACCAATTTTAACAGAAAAAGCAACAGGCTTAACCGAAAAGTTAAACCGTTATGCTTTCCAGGTTGATCCAAAAGCGAATAAGCTACAGATCAAAGGCGCCATCGAAAAGATGTATGGCGTAACTATCGAAGCAGTAAATACTATGGTAGTATCTGGAAAAATCAAATCTCGTGGAACTAAAGGCGGAGTAGTATCAGGTAGAACACCTAAATACAAAAAAGCAATTGTTACACTGAAAGCAGGTGAAGTTATTGACTTTTATAGCAATATTTAATTAGATCATGGCAGTAAAAAGATTCAAACCGGTTACCCCGGGTACCCGCTTCAGAGTAGGTGCAGATTACTCCGATGTAACTACCAACGTTCCAGAAAAATCGTTAGTAGTTCCTATCACGAGATCTGGCGGTAGAAACAATTCCGGTAAAATGACTATGCGTTACCTTGGTGGTGGACACAAGAAGGCTTACCGTATTATAGATTTCAAACGCGATAAACAAGATATCCCTGGAACCGTAGCTACTATTGAGTACGATCCTAACCGTTCTGCTCGTATTGCATTAATTAATTATGCAGATGGAGAGAAGCGTTATATCATTGCTCCAACAGGTTTAACTGTAGGTCAGGTAATTGTATCTGGCGCATCTTCAGCACCTGAGGTAGGAAACGCTATTCCATTAAAAAATATCCCCTTAGGTTCTATTATTCATAATATTGAATTAAACCCAGGACAAGGTGCAATTATTGCCCGTTCTGCCGGAACTTACGCACAGCTATCGGCACGTGATGGTAAATATGCCATCATCAAAATGCCTTCTGGCGAAACCCGCATGATTTTATCAACTTGTATGGCTACCATCGGAAGCGTTTCTAACGCCGAGAAAGCAAACGAGGTTTTAGGTAAAGCAGGTAGAAACCGTTGGTTAGGCCGTCGCCCAAGAGTAAGAGGTGTAGCCATGAACCCTGTCGATCACCCTATGGGTGGTGGTGAAGGACGTTCATCAGGAGGTCACCCACGTTCTCGTAAAGGTTTATTATCTAAAGGATATAAAACCCGCAACAAGAAAAAATCATCAGATCGTTACATCATTGAAAGAAGGAAGAAATAATGGCTCGTTCAATTAAAAAAGGACCTTATATCGATCATAACTTAGAAAGTAAAGTACTTTCTCAGAATGAAAGCAGTAAGAAAACCGTGATCAAAACATGGTCACGCCGCTCAATGATCTCTCCGGATTTCGTTGGTCATACATTTGCCGTTCACAACGGAAATAAATTTATCCCGGTATATGTTACGGAGAACATGGTTGGTCACAAATTAGGTGAATTTTCCCCAACCCGTACATTTAGAGGTCACGCTGAAAAGAAAAAATAAGCAATGGAAGCAGTAGCAAAATTAAATAATTGCCCTACCTCACCACGTAAAATGAGATTAGTAGTTGATCTGATTCGTGGCGAGCGTGTAGAGAAAGCATTGTACATCTTAAAGTACACCAACAAAGAAGCGGCTATCCGTGTGGAGAAGTTGTTATTATCGGCAATCAAAAATTGGGAAGCTAAAAACGAAGGCCAACGCCCTGAAGACAGCGAATTGTTTGTAAAAACAATTATGGTTGATGGCGGACGTCAGTTAAAGCGTTTAAGACCAGCCCCGCAAGGACGTGGATTTCGTATCCGTAAGCGTTCTAACCACGTAACTTTAGTGGTAGATAGCAAATCTAATGAACCAAAAAACTAATTAGGAATGGGACAAAAAGCACATCCAATAGGTAACAGATTAGGAATCATCAAAGGTTGGGATTCTAACTGGTTCGGTGGCAACAACTACTCCGATAAATTAGTTGAGGACGAAAAAATCCGTAAATACCTTGCAGCACGTATCAATAAAGGTGGTGTAGCCAAGGTAGTAATAGAGCGTACTTTAAAGCGCATCACCGTTACAATTCACACGGCTCGTCCGGGTATTGTAATTGGTAAAGGCGGTTCTGAAGTAGATAAGATTAAAGAAGAGTTGAAAAAACTGACTAAAAAGGATGTTCAAATCAATATTTTCGAAATCAAACGTCCTGAATTGGATGCTCAATTAGTAGGCGAAAGCATTGCAAAACAATTAGAGGCTCGTATCTCTTTTCGTAGAGCAATGAAAATGTCTATCCAGGCTACCATGAGAATGGGTGCTGAAGGAATTAAAATTATGTGCTCTGGCCGTTTAGGTGGTGCAGAGATGGCTCGTACCGAGCAATATAAAGATGGTAGAATTCCATTGCATACATTCCGTGCTGATATCGACTACGCTTTATCTGAAGCATTAACCACTTATGGTAAAATTGGTATCAAGGTTTGGATTTGCA
Organism: uncultured Sphingobacterium sp.; assembly: GCA_964516035.1. Taxonomy (GTDB): domain Bacteria; phylum Bacteroidota; class Bacteroidia; order Sphingobacteriales; family Sphingobacteriaceae; genus JAIPAN01. Next base: position 14,040 of record CAZFAE010000002.1, on the reverse strand, counting down.
AGGGTGAAGTTTACGGTAAACGCGATTTATCTCCAAACTTAGGTCAAACACCTGGTTTACGTACCCGTGGCGAAGTTGCTCCTCCATTTGGTGGAAACGACAGACGTGGTGGTGCCGGAAACGAGAGACGTGGCAATGACAGACGTGGCGGTGGTGATAACCGTGGCGGAGGCCAGAACCGTGGTGGAAATAACCAAAACCGTGGTGGCCAAGGTGGCGGCGGTGGTTTCAGACCAAAAAAATAATTAAATATTAGACATCGTTTTCGATAAATAGATAAGAACATGTTACAGCCAAAAAGAACGAAGTTCAGAAAAATGCAAAAAGGCAGAATGAAAGGTCTCACCGGTCGTGGTGCAGAACTAGCATTCGGTTCCTTCGGAATCAAAACTTTAGAAGCAGCCTGGATTACCAGCCGTCAGATTGAAGCAGCCCGTATTGCGGTTACTCGTTTCATGAAACGTGAAGGCCAGGTTTGGATTCGTATTTTCCCTGATAAACCAGTTACCAAAAAACCAGCCGAAGTACGTATGGGTAAAGGTAAAGGTGCACCAGAATATTGGGTAGCCGTAGTGCGTCCGGGAAGAATGATTTTTGAAGCAGAAGGTGTGCCTTTGGCAGTGGCTAAAGAAGCATTACGTTTGGCAGCACAAAAATTGCCAGTACAAACCCGCTTCATTACTCGTAGAGATTACGTAGAAGCATAATTAAGTTTTGAGTTGTGAGTTGTAAGTTTTAAGTAACGCTTACAACATACAACCTGCAACATAGAACAAACAAGAAAATGAAAAACTCAGAAGTACTAGAGCTATCAACCGAGGAGATTGCAGCACGCATTAGCGAAGAAAGAGCAAATCTTACAAAATTGAAGTTTGCCCATGCGGTTTCAGCTATTGAAAATCCATTACGGATTAACAAAGTGAGAAAAGATATCGCACGTTTAAACACAGAATTGACTAATCGCAAAGCTGCTGAAGCGGCTGCAAAACAGTCTGCTGAATAAGTATAATAAAAGTCGAAATGGAAAGACAATTAAGAAAAACAAGAACCGGGTTGGTAGTAAGCAACAAGATGCAAAAGTCTATTGTTGTTGCGGTAGAACGTAAAGTGAAACACCCGATCTATGGTAAGTTCGTAAAGAAAACTACCAAATTTATGGCTCATGACGAAACAAACACCTGTGGTATTGGCGATACTGTGGTTATTATGGAAACGCGTCCGCTGAGCAAATCCAAAAATTGGAGATTAGTTGAAATTTTAGAAAGAGCTAAGTAATGGTACAACAGGAATCAAGATTGAATGTTGCAGATAACAGCGGTGCTAAAGAAGTTTTAGTAATCCGTGTGTTAGGTGGTACCGCGAAGCGTTATGCTTCATTAGGTGATAAAATTGTGGTTACTGTAAAAAGTGCCATCCCATCAGGTAACATTAAAAAAGGAACGGTATCTAAAGCCGTTGTGGTGAGAACCAAAAAAGAAGTAAGACGCAAAGATGGATCTTATATCCGTTTCGACGATAATGCAGCCGTTTTACTGAACGCCCAGGACGAACCACGTGGTACACGTATCTTCGGTCCTGTTGCCAGAGAGTTGCGTGAAAAGCAATTTATGAAAATTGTATCCTTAGCACCGGAGGTATTGTAACATGGAAAGAAAAAATAACAAACAACAGCCTAAATTAAAAATCCGTAAAGGAGATCTAGTGCAAGTAATTGCCGGCGATTCTAAAGGAAAACAAGGTCGTGTTTTAGAAGTAGTATTATCAACCAGCAGAATATATGTTGAAGGAGCTAACCTGGTATCTAAACATACCAAGCCTAGCGCTACCTCTCCAAACGGAGGTATCGTTAAGAAGGAAGCCGCTATCCATGTTTCAAACCTGATGGTAGTAGATGCCAAAACCGGTAAACCATCCCGAGTTGGTAAACAAAAAAATGCTGATGGAAAGTCTATTCGTATAGCTAAAAAGTCTGGGGAGGAAATTAAGTAATGACTTACGTACCAAGATTAAAATCAAAGTATAAAGACGAGATTCGTGCGTCGCTGAAAGAAAAATTTCAGTATAAAAGTGTAATGCAAGTTCCTAAATTGGAGAAAATTGCAATTAACCAAGGTGTTGGTGGTGCTACTACTGACAAGAAGTTAATTGAAAATGCTATCAAGGAGATGACTACCATTACCGGTCAGCAAGCAGTAGCTGCATTGTCTAAAAAAGATATTTCAAACTTCAAATTGCGTAAAGGTATGCCGGTTGGTGTGCGTGTAACGCTTCGCGATAGCCAGATGTACGAATTTTTAGATCGATTAATAGCAGTTGCTTTGCCACGTATCCGCGATTTCAAAGGTATTAATGATAAAGGTTTTGATGGCCGAGGTAACTATACTCTAGGTGTTACAGAACAAATCATTTTCCCTGAGATTAACATCGATCAGATCAATAAAATTATGGGTATGGATATTACCTTTGTTACTTCTGCTAAAACAGATGTTGAAGCATTAGAGTTATTGAAACAATTCGGTTTACCATTTAAGAATCAACAACAAAATAATGGCTAAAGAAGGAATAAAAGCACGGGAAGTAAAACGTGCCAAATTAGTAGCTAGATACGCTGAAAAAAGAGAAGCTTTAAAAGCTGCCGGCGATTTAGTTGGTTTAGATAAATTGCCTAAAAATTCATCACCGGTACGTTTACACAATCGTTGTAAATTAACAGGCCGTCCACGTGGATATATGCGTCAGTTTGGTATTTCAAGGGTAACATTCCGCGAAATGGCTTTAGCTGGTAAGATCCCGGGAGTGAAAAAAGCAAGCTGGTAAGCTGAGTTGAGAGTTTTAAGTTGTAAGTTAAAAGTTTTCTGTACTTACAACCTATAACTATCAACCTACAACAAAAAGAATTTTAACCGATGGAAGGTCCCGAAAAGGAAACCCTCATCATAAACAATAAAAATGAATACAGATCCAATAGCAGATTATCTTACGAGAGTAAGGAATGCCATTAAGGCCAACCACAGGGTTGTTGAAATTCCTGCATCAAACCTCAAAAAGGAAATGACAAAAGTACTTTTTGACAAAGGTTACATTACGAACTACAAATTTGAGGATACTACTGCTCAAGGCGTCATTAAAATCGCTTTGAAATATCATCCAATTACAAAAGTTCCAGCTATTCGCACCATTACCCGTGTGAGTAAGCCAGGTTTGAGAAAGTACGCAGGTGCAGAAAAATTACCACGAGTATTAAATGGTTTAGGGATTGCGATCCTTTCTACTTCTAAAGGTATTATGACCGATAAAGAAGCCAGAAACCTGAACATTGGTGGTGAAGTATTGTGTTTCGTTTATTAATCAGGAGGAATTAGGATGTCAAGAATAGGAAAAGCGCCAATTAGTATCCCGGCCGGTGTTACCGTAACCGTATCTGATGCTAATTTGGTTACAGTTAAAGGACCTAAAGGCGAATTAAGCCAGCAGGTAGATACAGATATTACATTTACTCTAGAAGGCGATACTTTAACAGTTAATCGTCCATCAGAGCAAAAACGCCATAAAGCATTACACGGTTTATACCGTTCGTTAATCTTTAACATGGTTTTTGGTGTAACCGAAGGATATAAAGTAGAGCAAGAATTAGTGGGTGTAGGTTACCGTGCTACTAACCAAGGTAATACTTTAGATTTAGTTTTAGGATATTCTCACCATTATGTGTTTGAATTACCTAAAGAAATTAAGGTAGCTACTACCGCTGAAAAAGGTAAAAACCCTACCATCATTTTAGAAAGTATCGACAAACAATTGTTAGGTCAGGTTGCCGCAAAGATTCGTTCATTACGTGCTCCAGAACCTTACAAAGGAAAAGGTATCAAGTTTGTTGGTGAGGTATTACGTAAAAAAGCAGGTAAGTCTGCATCTAAAAAATAATCATCATGGCAGGAATTAAATTATCTCGCAGAGAGCGAATCAAAAGAGGAATCAGAAAGAGATTATCTGGATCTGCTGAGCGCCCACGTTTATCTGTTTACAGATCTAACAAAGGCATTTATGCTCAAATTATTGATGATGTTACCGGTAAAACATTGGTTTCCGCTTCATCAATTTCGAAAGACTTTAGTGCAAACGGCAACAAGGTTGACCAATCAAAAGCAGTTGGTAAAGCAGTAGCCGAAAAAGCATTAGCCGCCGGAATTAAGCAAGTGGTTTTTGATAGAAATGGTTACTTATATCATGGTCGTGTTCAATCATTGGCCGAAGGTGCACGTGAAGCCGGTCTAAACTTTTAATTCGAATCAGAGATGTCAACAATCAACATAAAAAGAGTAAAAACAAGCGAGATCGAATTAAAAGACCGCTTAGTAAGCATCCAGCGTGTTGCTAAAGTTACCAAAGGTGGTCGTACCTTCAGTTTTTCAGCTATCGTAGTGGTAGGTGATGAAAACGGAGTAGTAGGCTATGGCTTAGGAAAAGCCAAAGAGGTAACCGAGGCCATTGCAAAAGGTGTAGATGATGCAAAAAAGAATTTGGTGAAAGTGCCTATTATTAATGGTACTGTGCCTCACGAACAATACGGAAAATTCTCCGGAGGTTTTGTATTCATGAAACCAGCTGCAAACGGTACCGGGGTTATTGCTGGTGGTGCAATGCGTGCAGTATTAGAGAGTGCCGGCGTTCACAACGTATTGGCAAAGTCAAAAGGATCATCAAACCCACACAACGTGGTAAAAGCTACCGTATCTGCATTATCTCAAATGCGTGATGCGTACACAGTAGCACAGCAGCGTGGTGTAGATTTGAACAAAGTATTTAACGGATAAGTAAGATGGCGAAGATTAAAATTACTCAAATCAAGAGCGTAATCGATAGAAGCGAGCGCCAGAAAAGAACCATGCAGGCTTTAGGTTTATCTAAAATCAATCAGACTGTAGAAGTAGAAGCTACCCCGTCTATTATCGGGATGGTAAGAAAAGTTAATCATTTAGTAGCCGTAGAAAGCATTTAATTATGAACTTAAGTAATTTAAAACCTGCAGAAGGTTCAACTAAAAATAGAAAACGTATCGGTCGTGGTACAGGTTCAGGTCGTGGTGGTACATCAACCCGTGGACACAAAGGTGCCGGCTCACGTTCAGGCTACAAAAGTAAAGTAGGTTTTGAAGGTGGTCAAATGCCATTGCAACGCCGCTTACCTAAAGTAGGTTTCAAAAACGTTAATCGTGTAGAGTATGTAGGTATCAATTTAGATACTTTGCAAGCTTTGGCAGAGAAATTTAGCTTAACCACTATTGATTTCGAAACCATGAGATCTCACGGTTTAGCTTCTAAAAACGACTTGGTTAAAATCTTAGGTCGTGGCGAAGTAAAATCAAAATTAGATGTTAAGGCACACGCTTTTACTGCTACCGCTCAAAAAGCGATTGAAGCAGCAGGTGGTTCCAGCGAAAAAATGTAAACATGAAAAAGCTGTTCACAACTTTATCTAACATTTGGAAAATTGAAGATTTAAGAGCGAGAATTTTATTCACGCTCTTATGTCTTTTAATCTACCGTATTGGTTCATTCATTGTTTTGCCAGGTGTAGATCCGGCATCTTTAGATAGCCAAGAAAAAGAAGGCTTATTAGGCCTTTTAAACATGTTTGCAGGTGGCTCTTTCTCTAGGGCCTCTATTTTTGCATTAGGCGTAATGCCTTATATTTCTGCATCCATTGTGGTGCAGCTATTAGGTATAGTAGTGCCTTATTTCCAAAAAATGCAAAAAGATGGAGAGAGCGGCAGAAAAACCATTACTCAAATTACCCGTTATTTAACCATTGCAATTACTGCGGTACAAGCCTCAGCATATGTAGGGTCGCAAATTGCTGCCGAAGCTAAAATCATGGCCGAGCCATTATTTACCATTACCTCTGTATTTATTTTAACTGCAGGTACCCTTTTTGTGATGTGGTTAGGTGAAAAAATTACGGATAAAGGTATTGGAAACGGTATTTCACTAATCATCATGGTGGGTATTATTGCCCAGCTTCCAAGCGGTATCGTAAGCGAGTTTGCTTCACGTATGGAAGGCAATGGTGGTATTATTCCATTTATTGTAGAGATTGCTGCTCTATTCCTTGTGGTCATGTTTACCATTTTGATTGTACAAGGTGTAAGAAAAATACCCGTACAGTATGCTAAAAAGAATGTTGGATCAAAACAATATGGTGGCGTACGTCAATACATTCCATTAAAAGTAAATGCAGTTGGGGTAATGCCAATCATTTTTGCGCAAGCATTAATGTTTTTACCGGCATTTATCGGTCAAATGTTTCCTGAATCTCAGTCTACATTTTTAGCTTCATTTAGTGATTATACTTCTGTTGCCTATAATGTAACCTTTGGATCATTAATTATTATCTTCACCTTCTTCTACACAGCCATTACCGTTAACCCGGTTCAAATGTCTGATGATATGAAAAAGAATGGTGGTTTTATCCCAGGAATCAAGCCAGGAAAAACAACCGGAGATTATATTGATGCCGTGGTTTCTAAAATTACTTTGCCTGGAGCAATCTTCCTGGCCATTATCGCCGTATTGCCTTCTTTTGCTAATAAAGTAGGCGTTAACAGTCAGTTCGCTAATTTCTTTGGCGGTACATCCCTGTTAATTTTGGTAGGTGTGGTGTTAGATACACTGCAGCAAATCGAAAGTCATTTATTGATGCGTCATTATGATGGTCTGATGAAATCGGGCCGTATAAAAGGACGTACTCCGGTTTCGGCTGGAACGATATAATATCAATGTCCAAAACCTATTATAAGTCTGTCGAAGAGATAGAACTCATAAGAGAAAGTTCTTTGCTTCTTTCCAAAACACTGGGAGAAATAGCTAAACAAGTTACGCCAGGGGTTAAAACCTCGGTACTAAATGAATTGGCCGAAACCTTTATCAAAGATCACGGAGGCATACCCGCCTTTTTGAACTATAGTGGTTTCCCTTATTCATTGTGCATTTCAGTAAACGATCAAATTGTGCATGGTTTCCCTGGAGATTATGTAATGCAAGAAGGAGATTTAGTTTCTGTTGATTGTGGTGTAATTCTGAATAAATATTATTCAGATTCTGCTTATACTTTTGCCATTGGCGAAGTGAGTGATGAACTTAAAAAACTAATGCAGGTTACTAAAGAATGTCTTGATTTAGGTATTCAAAAAGCAGTAGTTGGTATGCGTACCGGCGATATCGGTTATGCTGTTCAGGAACATGCCGAAAAGCATGGATTTGGAGTAGTTAAAGAATTGGTAGGCCATGGTGTGGGTGTAAAACTCCACGAAAAACCAGAAGTACCTAATTACGGTAAACGAGGTTCGGGTGTTAAGTTGGAAGAAGGAATGGTGATTGCCATTGAGCCTATGATTAATTTAGGCAGGGCAGGTGTTAAGTTCTGGGATGATGGCTGGACTGTAAGTACCGTTGATGCAAAACCTTCTGCCCACTACGAACATACGGTAGCCATTAAGAAAGGTAAAGCAGAGGTTTTAACCAGCCATGCTTTTATTGAAGAAGTTTTAGGCTAAAAGTTTAGAATTTAGAATAATTTTATTTAATTTTGCAACCCCGTTAATGCGGGTTAAACTGAGGAATAATCAACAATATATGGCCAAACAGGCTTCGATTGAACAGGACGGCATAATTAAAGAAGCGTTGTCAAACGCGATGTTTCGTGTAGAATTAGAAAACGGACACGAAATTATTGCACATATTTCGGGTAAAATGCGGATGCACTACATCAAAATTTTACCTGGAGATAAAGTTAAATTAGAAATGTCGCCCTATGATTTATCAAAAGGCAGAATAACTTATAGATACAAATAATAATGAACCGAGCATGCTGTTTACAGCATGTGAGCTCCATCTTACAAAATATAAAAACTAAACTAAAGAGATGAAAGTTAGAGCATCCATTAAGAAGCGCAGCGTTGATTGTAAAATCATTCGCCGTAAGGGTAAACTTTTTGTAATCAACAAAAAGAATCCAAAGTACAAACAACGTCAGGGATAAGAGAATTTTAGATTGACGGTTTTAGATATTAGATTTTTCGAAATCCATAATTTATAAATCGTAAATCGTAAATCATTAAATTAAAATATGGCAAGGATAGCAGGTATTGATTTACCAAGAAACAAAAGAGGAGAAATTGGACTAACGTACATTTTCGGGATAGGCAGATCTACCGCTCAGCGGATTTTAGATCAGGCAGGTATCGATCGTAACGTAAAAGTTCAGGAATGGACTGATGATCAGTTAACCACCATCCGTAATTTCATTAACGATGAACTTAAGGTAGAAGGTGCTCTTCGCTCTGAAGTACAGTTGAATATTAAGCGATTGATGGATATTGGTTGCTACCGTGGTTTACGTCACCGTAAAGGTTTACCAACCCGTGGTCAGCGTACCAAAAACAACTCACGTACCCGTAAAGGAAAACGTAAAACAGTTGCTAACAAGAAAAAAGCTACTAAATAGTAATTAGATATGAGACATCAGGTATGAGAGTACCTGATTTTTCATGGAATGAACTAAGATAAAAAAGGATAGGAGGTACCGGGCAAAGCTTTTAAGCCGCAACCCAAAATCTCAGATCTAAAATCTCAAATTAAAAATGGCTAAAACTAAAAAAGTTACCAAAAAACGTATTGTTACCATCGAACCTGTAGGACAGGCTCATATCAATGCTACTTTCAACAATATTATTGTAACCCTTACCAACAATTCAGGACAAACCATTTCTTGGTCTTCTGCAGGTAAAATGGGTTTCAAGGGTTCTAAAAAGAACACTCCTTACGCTGCTGGTCAGGCTGCTTCCGATTGCGGAAAAGTTGCTCACGATTTAGGCTTACGTAAAGTTGAAGTGTTTGTTAAAGGCCCAGGTGCTGGTCGTGAATCAGCTATTCGTACTTTACAAACCGTAGGAATTGAGGTAACTACCATTAAAGATATTACCCCAATGCCGCACAACGGTTGTCGTCCTCCAAAACGTAGAAGAGTTTAATTAATATAAATTTTTAAAGCTAAGATTCGGCAGCTACAGGCTGCCCGATACTTTAAAACCCCAAAACAATGGCTAGATATACCGGACCAAAGTCCAAAATCGCCCGTAGATTCAGAGAACCAATTTTCGGTCCTGATAAGGCATTAGAAAGAAAAAATTACGGTCCAGGAATGCACGGACCGAACAAGCGTAGAGGAAAACAATCTGAATACGCTGTTCAGTTGATGGAAAAACAAAAAGTTAAATACACTTACGGTGTATTAGAACGTCAGTTCGAAAACTTATTCCACAAAGCTTCTGCTAAAGAAGGCATTACTGGTGAAAACCTTTTAAAATTCCTCGAAGCACGTTTAGATAATGTAGTTTATCGTTTAGGTATTGCACCAACACGTTCTGCAGCTCGCCAATTGGTAGGCCACAAACACATTACTGTAAATGGCGATGTTGTTAATATTGCTTCTTACACCTTACGTCCAGGCGATGTTGTTGCCGTACGTGAGCGTTCTCAAACCTTAGAGGCTATCAGCATTTGTGTAGCCGGAAAGCAAGTGAACAGATACAGCTGGTTAGATTGGGATGCGAGCAACCTTAGCGGGAAGTTCCTCAACTTGCCACAACGCGATGAGATTCCTGAAAACATTAAGGAAAATTTAATCGTCGAGTTGTACTCTAAATAAGCTGATTGTCCTGAGTTTTTACACTCAGGATTTTCACATTTTATAAATTTCATATTAAAATTAACACGATATAATGGCAATTTTAGCATTTCAGAAACCCGATAAAGTAATCATGCAGAAATCAACAGATTTCGATGGTACTTTCGAATTTCGCCCATTAGAACCTGGTTTTGGTGTTACCATTGGTAATGCTTTACGCAGAATTTTGTTGTCTTCTTTAGAAGGTTATGCAATTACCTCTGTGCGTTTTTCTGGTGTTTCTCACGAATTTTCTACCATCAAAGGGGTAGTAGAAGATGTTACTGAGATCATCTTAAACTTAAAGCAAGTTCGTTTCAGCAAAACCGGAGATTCTGGCGATAATGAAAAAATATTTGTTATTATCAACGGACAAGACCAGTTTAAAGCCGGCGATATCACTAAGTTCTCTAACAACTTTACCGTATTAAATCCTGATATGGTAGTTTGTAACATGGAGAGCAGTGTTACTTTAGAAATCGAATTAACGGTTAATAAAGGACGTGGTTATATCGCTGCAGAAGAAAACAAAAGCGCTGATGCATTAGTAGGTGTTATCGCTATCGATTCTATCTACACGCCAATCAAGAATGTTAAATATACCATTGAAAACTATCGTGTTGAACAAAAAACCGATTACGAAAAATTGGTATTAGATATTTCTACTGATGGTTCAATCCATCCGGAAGAAGCTTTGAAAGAAGCAGCTAAAATTTTGATTCACCATTTCATGTTATTCTCTGATGAGAACATCATGCTAGAATCTCAGGCAAAAGAAGAAACTAAAGAAGTTGACGAGGAAATTTTACACATGCGTAAAATCTTAAAAACTGAACTGGTTGATTTAGATTTATCTGTACGTGCTTTAAACTGCTTAAAAGCAGCCGATATCCGTACCTTGGCCGAATTGGTTTCTTACGATGTAGCTGATATGTTGAAATTCAGAAACTTTGGTAAAAAGTCATTAACCGAAATTCAGGATTTAGTTAAATCTAAAGGATTATCATTCGGAATGAACTTGTCTAAATTTAAATTAGACGAAGAATAATTAAAAATTCACTGTGTGTAATTCCCTCAGATTAAGTTCAAAGAGACGGTACACACTTTAAACAAAACAACATGAGACACGGTAAAAAGGTTAACCATTTAAGCAGAACCGACAGCCACAGAAAAGCGATGTTAGCCAACATGGCATCATCATTAATTTTACACAAACGTATTACCACTACATTAGCTAAAGCAAAAGCTTTGCGTACTTATGTAGAGCCTTTGATTACTAAATCTAAAAGCGATACTACACACTCTCGTCGTACGGTATTCAGTTACTTAAAAGACAAAGAAAGTGTAACTATATTGTTCCGCGAAGTAGCAGAAAAAGTAGCTACCCGTCCAGGTGGTTATACCCGTATCATTAAATTAGGTAATCGTATGGGTGATAATGCTTCTATGGCATTGATCGAATTGGTAGATTACAATACTGTTTATACTCAAAGTGATGATGCGAAGTCTGCTAAGAAAGCAACTCGTCGTCGTGGCGGATCTGGTGCAGCAAAAGCAGCAGCTCCTGCAGCAATAGTAGCAGAAGAAGTTGTAGCAGTTCCGGATGTAGAAGAAGTAGTTGAAGCAGCAGCACCAGCTGTTGAAGAAACCCCTGCTACAGAAGAAGGTACCACTGAAGAAAGCAGCGAAGATAAAGCTGAGTAATCTTTTATTATCTAAAATATCGAAGCCCCGAACAAATCGTTCGGGGCTTTTTTTATGCTGTTCACCCATCGTTTGATGTCGTTCGTCGAAAAATCATAGTAATAATACTATTACGGCTCTAATTTTGATTAATAATTTAAAAACCCGTAATTTTTATAAAAGATGAAAAAAATAGTAATAATGCTCATGCTCTTTACAGTTTATGTGAGCGCTTGTAAAAAAGATAAGCTATCGCCAACTGAATTATTAACTTCTAAAATGTTAGGTGTTTGGCGTTGGGAAACACTAGTTATTACCACAACTCCTCAGGGAGGAACGGGTACTGATGCAACCACAACCAAAGATGCTTTTGCCTATATTGATTTTCAAGCTGAAAATAAAATGTTTTTTAGTAGTAACGGATTTACCACGGTGCCAGATTCTTGGGATTCTCAAGACGATAAAAGTTTTATTTTGGGCGAAGAAAATAGACTATGTCATATTCAGACCTCGGATGATAAAAATCTAGTCTTTTATTTTGAGTATACTGAGGCTAACACTGTTTATCGTTATACTTATAAATTAAGCAGGCCTTATACTCCACCACAGGTTTAGCTATATAAAACAGCTCTTTCTTTAATTTCTGCCATCCTGTCACTTTACAGGATGGTTTTTTTGTGCCTTTTAAATCAATAACTGACAATTACGCTTCAATTTCGGCTTGGCACAAGCCTTGATAATTGCTTCCTGATTCATTACAATGGAACACTATTAAAAACAAAATAACATGTCAAAAATTATAGGTATCGATTTAGGCACCACCAACTCTTGCGTATCCGTTATGGAAGGTAATGAGCCGGTGGTAATTGCCAATAGCGAAGGAAAACGCACTACCCCGTCGGTAGTGGCATTTGTAGAAAATGGCGAACGTAAAGTAGGAGATCCTGCCAAACGTCAGGCCATTACCAACCCGGAGAAAACCATTTCTTCAATCAAGCGCTTTATGGGTAACAGCTTTGATGAAGTTAAGAAAGAAGCTTCTAGAGTACCATATAAAGTAGTTAAAGGAGATAACAATACCCCGAGAGTTGAAATAGACGATCGTAAATATACCCCACAGGAAATTTCTGCGATGATTTTGCAGAAAATGAAAAAAACTGCCGAAGATTTCTTGGGTCATGAAGTAACCGAAGCGGTAATTACCGTTCCGGCTTATTTTAATGATGCCCAGCGTCAGGCAACCAAAGAAGCCGGAGAAATTGCCGGTTTAACCGTAAAACGTATCATAAACGAACCTACTGCAGCAGCCTTGGCTTATGGCCTGGATAAAGCAGGTAAGGAAATGAAAATTGTAGTTTTTGACTGCGGTGGTGGTACCCATGACGTTTCTGTTTTAGAATTAGGCGATGGTGTATTTGAAGTAAAATCTACCGATGGTGATACTCACTTAGGTGGTGATGATTTTGACCACGTAATTATTGAGTGGTTGGCCGAAGAATTTAAAATTGAAAATGGCATGGACCTTCACCAAGATCCAATGGCCTTACAACGTTTAAAAGAAGCTGCTGAGAAAGCGAAAATTGAATTATCTAGCACCAACCAGACCGAGATTAACCTGCCTTATATCACGGCAGATCAAAGTGGACCGAAACACTTGGTAAGAACTTTAAGCCGTGCTAAATTTGAGCAGCTGGCAGAAAGCCTGATCAAACGTACCATCGATCCTTGTAAATCGGCTTTAAAAAATGCCGGTTTAAAAACATCAGATATCGATGAAATTATTTTAGTTGGGGGTTCTACCCGTATTCCGGCTATTCAGGATGCAGTAAAAGCATTTTTTGGTAAAGAACCTTCTAAAGGTGTAAATCCGGATGAAGTAGTGGCTATTGGTGCTGCTATTCAGGGTGGTGTATTAACCGGAGAAGTGAAAGACGTGTTATTATTAGACGTAACACCACTTTCTTTAGGTATCGAAACCATGGGGGGTGTAATGACTAAATTAATTGAGGCCAATACCACCATTCCAACCAAAAAATCAGAAGTATTCTCTACCGCATCAGATAATCAGCCATCGGTAGAAATACATATTTTACAGGGCGAACGCCCAATGGCTAATCAGAACCGTACTATTGGACGTTTCCATTTAGATGGATTACCGCCTTCACCACGTGGAATTCCGCAAATTGAAGTAACTTTTGATATTGATGCTAACGGTATTTTACACGTAAGTGCTCAGGATAAAGCGACCGGCAAAGAACAAAAAATCCGTATTGAGGCCTCATCCGGTTTAACCGAAGAAGAAATCAAGAAGATGAAAGATGAAGCCGAAGCAAACGCTGAAGCAGATCAGAAGGCGAAAGAGGAAGTAGATAAACTGAACGCTGCCGATGCTTTAATTTTCTCTACCGAGAAACAATTAAAGGAATATGGCGAGAAGATTTCTGCCGAAAAGAAAACGCCAATCGAAGATGGTTTGAAAAAACTGAAAGAGGCGCATGCAGCTAAAAATTTCGAAGAAATGGAGAAAGCTCAAACTGAATTGCAGGAAGCATGGAATGCAGCTTCTGAAGAAATGTACAAAGCTACCCAGGAAGCGGGTGCGCAAGGTGCTCCGGCCGACGGCGGCCAGCCTGCCGA
>CAZFAE010000001.1:100284-107195 GCA_964516035.1 uncultured Sphingobacterium sp. | reverse complement strand
AAATATTATATATGCTGTTTCACCAGTTTACGACTAATGAACTGGAATCGCATAAACAACAGGGCAGAGGAGACCAATAAACCAAGCGTAAGGCCATACCAAATGCCGTTAGGTCCCATATTCAATCCTATGCCTAAATAATAAGCTGCCGGCAATCCGATAATCCAATAGGCAATAAAAGTGAATATGGTGGGCGTGTTTACATCTCCAACACCTCTTAAAACGCCTAAACCCACCACCTGGGTGCCATCAAATAATTGAAAAAAGCCCGCAATAATGAGTAATTGAGAAGCGATGGCAATTACGCTGATATCATCGGTATATAAATAGGGTAGGAATGGACTCAATAATACAAATACCAAAGCGGTAAGTGTCATAAAACCCAATACAATATGATAGCTGGAAATGGCGGAAAGGCGCAATTCTTTAAAATCTTTTTTGCCGAAATTATTGCCTGTTTTAATGGCTGCTGCTGCAGAAATTCCACTGGCCATCATATAAGTCATAGAGGCCATATTGATGGCTACCTGATGTGCGGCCTGTTCTACCGCTCCGATGGTGCCCATCAGGATGGCAGCACCGCTAAAAGCGCTAATTTCAAAGGTGTATTGTAAAGCTACGGGCGCACCAATTTTTAGAATTTTAGCGGTTCTTAACTTATTGTAATATTTCCAACCAAATTCTACCAAATAAACCCTAAAGTGTTTAGATCTGAAAACATAGGCTGCCATTACGACGGCCATAATTGTACGGTCAATTAAAGTAGCTAAACCTACGCCGCGTACACCCATGGGCTCTATACCGAACATGCCTTTTACAAAAATAATACCCAGACAAATATTAAGCACATTACCCCAAATGGAGATATACATGGCCTGTTTGGTAAAACCCAATCCTTCGGCAAATTGCTTAAATGTCATAAAAAACATGAGCGGAATGATTGAAAAGCTTAATAATGCCAAAAATGGTTTGGCCTGGGCTACCACTTCGGCTGTTTGACCTAGATGGTCGATAGTGGCCATGGTGCCAAAGTAAATGGCCAGGTATAACACAATTCCGGTTATGGTGCTCAATATTAAACTGTTATACAGCAGTTTACCGCATTCGGCAAAGTTTTTACGACCATTTTCTTGGGCAATAAGTGGCGTTATGCCATAAGAAATGCCAATACCAATAACCAAAACAATGGTAAATAAACTATTAACCAAAGAAACAGCCGCCAGGGGTATGGTACCGGCAAATTGACCTACAATTACGCTATCGGCAGTATGTACCAGGGTATGCCCCAATTGCGAAATTACCACCGGAATAGCCAGCTTTAAATTGGTTTGGTAGTGCGGTTTGTATTTGGTGTATAGTTTTTTCAAAGGGTAGTTTATGAGGCTGTATAATATTCTTCTTTTTCGGTAGTGTGGAGTTTGATTACTCCGGTTAATATCAGGTTAACCAGTATTTTATGGGTGTTTCTGCGAGAAAGTTTAAGCATTTGGCTGTATTCTTTGGCAGTTATTCTATCGTTATTGGCCAAATATTCCAGTAATGATTTTTCGTTGTTGGAATATTCCAGCAAAACACCATCGCCCCGACTTTCGCGTTTAAGCACATCAACCACAATTTTACTGGCCAGTACGCTTTTATCGTTTACACGGATATAAACCCACCATTTTTTATCTTCACCCAGGGCATAATGCGGTTTGAGCTCGCTAGCTTCAATTTCTACCATTAAAACCAGCTTATCGTCTACATAAATTTCTTCAAATTTAGGTTCCAGAGCAGGTTTGGCATATAAATGTGCCGCCTGGCTAATCATGTATCTTTCCTCGTCTTCAGATTTTACCCCTACAATTCGCCCATCGTCTGCTACGCCAATTAATAAACGGCCACCACGGTTATTGGCAAAAGAAACCATGGTTTTGGCTATCTTTTCGCAAGAGGTGATGGTCTTCTTAAAATCTAAAGTAGTACTTTCACCATTAAATATTAAATGCTTAATATTCATAGTTTTATGTAATTAATAAGCAACGGTATCTACTTCGCCTTTGTGTAAAATACGGATATAGACTTCGTTTTGTACCTGTGCACAAAGTACTCCATTTTTATCATACATATCGATAGGAAAAGATTTTACAAACTTACCTGAACTATGCAAAGTTTGTTCAGCATCTGCTAAATCGGCTTCGCTGATACTGATTTTAAAATACAAATTACTGCGCCCTGGTTTTAAATAATTGATTTGTGCGCTTTTGAGCCAAACTCTTGATTTAATTCCCCGGCGTTGTAAGGCCTGATCGAATAGGATGGCATAAAATGGATCTGTAGCTGTAAAAATAGTGCCGCCAAAAATGGAACGATTGTAGTTTAGGTTTAAAAAGCTTTTAAAAATTTTAACTTCAACGCCTTTAAAATCTTTATCAAACTGCTTAACCCATATTCGCTGAAAGAATAAAGGCGGATAAAAACGCATCGCCCATTTCAGGGTATTTTCGGAAACTAACATCGTTTATAAATATCAGAAAAACAGTGGATCTTTTAAAGCTTTACCACATTAAATCAAGGATAGCCTCGTGGTCTTTTTCAGTTAGCTTATAAACCAATCCGTTTACGCGGTTTAGTTTAAAGTTTTCGAGAATTTGGGCTTTAGATTGCTTAGTGATTTTAGCTTCGCTTAACCTAATCGGTGTATTGATTTGGCAGAAAAAGTCTTCTAATTTTTCAATAAAACCGGCTGCGGCTTTCGCTGGATGTTTGGTATCCAAATCAAAAACATGTTGACCTAAGAATGCCAACTTTTCTTCTAAAACAGTTTGGTGATGTTTTAACCAGGCAGGAAATACGATAGACAAACCGGCTCCATGTGCAATATCAAACAACACACTTAGCGAATGTTCAAAGCCATGGCAAGCCCAGTCGCCACCAGTTTTACCGGCCGTTAGCGAACCATTTAAAGCATTGGTTGCCAACCACATAATATTGGCACGGGTATCGTAATCTTCGGGCTGTGCCTTAACCTTTAAACCGTATTCAACGGCTAAACGGATTACGGCAGCAGTATGTAAATCGGTTAATGGCGAATTGCCTGTACCGAAAAATTGTTCTAAACAATGAGATATTAAGTCAGAAACACCATAAGCCGTATAATCTGCCGGCACACTGGTGGTAAAAGAGGGGTCTAAATATGAAACCCGGGGATGAACCAAAGGAGAACTGTAACCTCTTTTGGAGCCATTTTCGGTATCCTGTAAAACGGTGAACGGATTCATTTCTGTACCGGTAGCCGCCAGGGTAAGCACGCAAAATAGGGGTAGGGCTTTTTCTGGTTTAGCCTGCTGTAAGTAAAAATCCCAAACAGAATGCTCTACATGGTAGCCCAAAGCCACTGCTTTTGCCGTATCTATTACCGAACCACCACCTATGGCAATAATCATTTCAGCCTTAAAATTTTTAGCTTGTTTTACCGCGGCATCGGCATCTTGATAAATTGGGTTAGATTTAATGCCTTCAAAAGTTTCGTGTGCAATGCCGCAAATATTCAATAAAGAGGTAATTCTGGCATATAAACCATTACGTTTTACCGAGCCTTTACCAATAATGATCAACGCTTTTTTACCTACCGGTAAAAGTTCATTACAAATGCCATCAATAACGTTTTTGCCGAAAATGATTTTAGTAGGGTTGTAGCGTTCGAAATTTTCCATTTTTGAGAACTGTGGACTGATTTAAATTAAATTGCAATATATTTAATTTTTGATGACCATTAGTTATAAGTTTAAACACGAATAAAAAATTGACATTAAATCTATGAATACTTCGCAATCAAGCAAAAATATCACCCTACTAATTATCGTAGCCGCACTAGGCTATTTTGTAGATATCTACGATTTATTGCTTTTTTTAATTGTGAAAAACAGAAGCCTGATTGATTTAGGGGTTCCGGCAGATCAGCTCACAGATACCGGATTAAATTTAATGAACTGGCAAATGGCCGGCTTATTAATTGGCGGTATTTTATGGGGTATTTTAGGCGATAAAAAAGGCCGGCTATACGTATTATTTGGTTCTATTTTAATGTATTCTTTGGCAAACCTGGCTAATGGCATGGTGCAAGATGTAGGCTGGTATGCCGCTTTGCGTTTTATAGCCGGTATAGGTTTGGCCGGAGAATTGGGCGCTGGTATTACCCTGATTAGCGAAACCATGAGTAAAGAAAACCGGGGTTACGGCACCATGATTGTGGCAAGCATTGGTTTATTTGGGGCCGTGGCTGCTTATTTTGTGGGCGCAAATTTCGATTGGCGCATTGCTTATTATGTGGGTGGCGGCTTGGGCCTGCTGCTGTTAATTCTCCGTATAGGCGTTTTTGAATCGGGCATGTTTGCGAAGATTAAAAACGATGAAGTGAAAAAAGGTCAATTTTTAATGCTTTTTAATCATCCCGCTAGGTTTAAAAAGTATTTATATAGCATATTAATTGCGATACCGGTTTGGTTTGTGGTAGGTATATTAGTGGGCATAGCCCCCGATTTTGCCGTACCGCTGGGTATTAAGGAAGCATTGGAGCCAGGCAGGGGAGTGATGTTTACTTATATTGGTATTGCCTTTGGCGATTTCCTGACCGGGACCCTTAGTCAGCTGTTTAAAACCCGCAAAAAGATTGTTTTTGTTTTTTTAAGCCTTACTTATGCCGGTATATTATTTTTCTTGTTTTCTGATGGCTTAACGGCCAATGGTTTTTATGCATTATGCCTTTACTTTGGACTAGCTACGGGTTATTGGGTGGTTTTTGTCACCATGGCTTCAGAGCAATTTGGCACCAATTTAAGAGCAACCGTAACCACTACCGTTCCTAATTTTGTTCGGGGTTCATTAATTTTAGTGACCTGGCTTTTCTCATTTTTAAGAGCCAACTGGGGGATTGTTAATTCCGCTTTGTTTGTAGGTTCTTTAACTGTTTTAATTGCTTATTGGGCACTTTGGCATTTAGATGAAACATTTGGTAAAGACCTGGATTATGTAGAAACCAGCGGTAGAACCGGTTTATAAGATCATTAAAATGTATTAAAAGAGACCAAAGCTTTTCAATACCGATAAAAAGCCACAAATTTGAATATGATTTCGAAAGAACAGATAGCAGCAGATTACCGCCAAATACAAGATGAAATTTGTGCCGGTTTAGAACTGGCCGACGGTTTAGGTAAATTTCAGGAAGAGCTTTGGGATAGAGAAGGTGGCGGCGGCGGTCGAACCCGTGTTATTCAGAACGGAAATGTTTTAGAAAAAGGCGGCGTTAATTTCTCTGCCGTTGAGGGCAAATTGCCAGAATCGGTAAAAAAAGCGTTTAATGTAGATGAAGACGAGTTTTTCGCCACAGGCGTGTCTATCGTTATTCATCCCAATCATCCCTGGGTGCCCATTATTCACATGAATATCCGTTATTTCGAGATGTCTGAAGACATTCGTTGGTTTGGCGGTGGAATTGATGTAACTCCTCATTATGTAATTCCGGAAGATGCGAAATTCTTTCATCAACATATAAAATCTGTTTGCGATCAATTCAAAGCGGATTTTTACACTAAATTCAAGGCTTGGGCCGACGATTATTTTTATATCAAACACCGCGAAGAAACCCGTGGCATTGGCGGCATTTTTTATGACCGCTTAAATCCTGAATCATCGGGTTTATCCTGGGAAGAAATTTTTGATTTCTCTAAAGCCGTTGGACGCTCTTTTGTACCTATTTATACCGAATTAATTCAGCGTAACCGCGATAAAAGTTTTACCGAAGCCGAAAAAAATTGGCAATATCAGCGTCGAAGTCGATATGCCGAATTTAACCTGGTGTACGATGCCGGAACCAAGTTCGGTTTAGAAACCAATGGACGCATAGAATCTATTTTAATGAGTTTGCCGCCGCAGGCTAATTGGGCCTACGATTTTAAACCTATGGCTGGTAGTAATGAAGAGAAGACCTTATCGCTGCTTAAAAAGGCAATTTATTGGGTTTAATGCCATTATTGGCTTACTTTTTCAGGATAACAAAACTTTTCCACAACCGCTCATCCAAACCATTCATTTTGTTAACTTCGCAATTGCTGTAAAAGCAACGATACCTACTATTTTTATCAAGACAAATCAGAACCTTAACGGAACATGGCTGAAGACAAAGAAACAGGAAATACAGAGCCTGCCAACGATAGAATTATCCCTATAAATATTGAAGAGGAAATGAAATCTGCCTACATCGATTATTCGATGTCGGTAATTGTTTCCCGTGCCTTACCCGATGTACGCGATGGCTTAAAGCCGGTACACCGCCGGGTATTGTATGGTATGCTCGATTTGGGTGTAACCAGCAGTAAACCACATAAAAAATCGGCCCGTATTGTGGGTGATGTATTGGGTAAGTATCACCCACATGGTGATTCTTCTGTTTACGATACCATGGTACGTATGGCCCAGGATTGGAGCTTACGCTACCCGATGGTTGATGGACAGGGTAACTTTGGTTCTATTGATGGCGACAGCCCGGCTGCCATGCGTTATACCGAGGCCCGTTTGAAGAAAATTGCTGAAGAAATGCTGGCCGATATCAATAAAGAAACGATTGATTATCAGCTCAATTTCGATGATTCATTAGAAGAGCCAACCGTTCTGCCTACCAAAATTCCTAACTTATTGGTAAACGGTGCTTCGGGTATTGCCGTAGGTATGGCCACCAATATGGCACCTCACAACTTAACCGAGGTAATTGATGGCATTATGGCTTATATCGACGATAATGAAATCGATATTGCCGGATTGATGCAATTTATTAAAGCACCCGATTTTCCTACCGGAGGCTTGATTTATGGTTATTCTGGTGTAAAAGAAGCCTTTGAAACCGGCCGTGGTCGTGTAATGATGCGTGCCAAGGC
>CAZFAE010000001.1:78264-100184 GCA_964516035.1 uncultured Sphingobacterium sp. | reverse complement strand
GGACGTCCGATGATGCTGAACCTGAAAGACATGATCAAATATTTTGTAGAACACCGTCATGAGGTAGTGGTTCGCAGAACTAAATTTGAATTGTCTGAAGCAGAAAAAAGAGCTCATATTTTAGAAGGTTTATTGATTGCTTTAGATCATATTGAAGAAGTAATTAAGTTAATCCGTAGTTCAGATACTCCAGAAGAAGCCCGTACCGGCCTGATGGAGAAATTTGGCTTATCTGATATTCAAACCCGTGCTATTCTGGACATGACGCTTCGTCGTTTAACCGGACTGGAACGCGATAAGATTAAAGAAGAATATGCCGAATTGATGAAAACCATCGAATACCTTAAATCTATTTTAGATGATGAAGGTTTGCGTATGCAGATTATCAAAGATGAATTGGCTGAGATTAGAGAGAAATACGGCGATGAGCGTCGTTCTGTGATTGTGCATTCTGCCGAAGATATGCGCATGGAAGACTTTATTGCTGATGAAGAGGTGGTAATTACTATTTCTCACGAGGGATACATTAAACGTACTCTTTTATCAGAATATCGCCGTCAGGGCAGGGGTGGAAAAGGATCGATGGGATCTCAATCGAGAGATGAAGATTTTATCGAACACATGATTACGGCATCTGCCCACAATTATATGTTGTTCTTTACCGAAGCTGGACGCTGTTTCTGGTTACGTGCATTTGAAATTCCGGAAGGAAGCCGTACTTCTAAAGGAAGAGCCATCCAGAATATTATCAATATCCCGAAAGAGGAAAAAATTAAGGCATTTATCAAGGTAACCAACCTGAAAGATCAGGAATACCTGGAAAATAACTTTATTATTATGTGTACCAAGAAAGGTACCATTAAGAAAACCTCTTTGGAAGCCTATTCTCGTCCACGTGCCAATGGTATCAATGCCATTAACATTAATGAAGGAGATCAGTTATTAGAAGCTTGCTTAACCGATGGTAAGAGCGAAATTTTGATGGCTTTACGTTCAGGAAGAGCGATACGCTTTAATGAATCTACGGTTAGACCGATGGGCCGTACCGCAACCGGTGTTCGTGGTGTAACATTGGCACACGAAAAAGATGAAGTGGTTGGTATGATTGCTATAAACAATCCGGAAGTTACGGTGTTGGTAGTATCTGAGAAAGGTTACGGAAAACGTACGGACATTGAAGATTACCGCGTAACCAACCGTGGAGGTAAAGGAGTTAAAACAATCAATGTAACCGAAAAAACCGGTGAATTGGTTGCCATTAAAGATGTATTGGATACCGATGATTTGATGATTATCAACAAATCAGGAATTGTGATCCGCATTGGCGTTGCAGATTTAAGAGTAATGGGAAGAGCCACTCAGGGTGTGCGTTTGATTACCTTTAAAGGGGAAGATGAAATTGCATCGGTAGCAAAAGTAGCACACGAAGATGAGGTAGAAGATACTGAAACTACTGATTCTGTCGTTATTGATCAGGAAAACTCTGAAAGTGCAGCTTCAGAAACACCAGATGAGCCAACAGCTCCAGAAACACCAACAGAATCTAACGAAGAATAATCGATTATTAAACTTGACAAAACAATAAATCATGAAAATTAAAACCATTTTAGTTGCTTTTTCCTTGATTGCGATTCAGATGAATGTATTCGCACAAAAAGGAGAGTTGAGTAGTGCTAAATCTAATTACGAAAAATTTGTACAATTGAAAGATGCGGGCTCATTGGCTTTGGCTATGCCAAGCTTAAAATCTGCCAAAACATCTATTGAAAAAGCGAGTGTACATGAAAAAACCATGAATGATCCGGCGGTTTGGGCTTATAAAGCGCTCATTTATGCAGATATGGCCATTCAGGACAGTGCCGAGGCTGCTGTAACCAGCAGAACAGCAGCAGAAGCTGCTTATCAGAAAGCGGTAGAATTAGATACTCAGGGCCTGAATAAAACCCAATTGCAGCGTGTAAACGAGCTTTTCGCCCAATTAGAATTAAACAAAGGAGTAAAAGCTTATCAGTCTCAAAATTTTAAAGATGCTTTTACAGCTTTTAATAATTCCCTAAACTACAGACCGGGAGATACCACCATTACGTATTATGCCGGTTTATCTGCCATTAACTCAAAAGACTATCCGGCAGCTATAGAAAAGTATAAAACGCTATTAACTACCAATTTTTCTGCAAACAACCAGATAGCACTTGATTTATCACGTTTATATGCTGCTCAAAATGATACGCTTAAAGCAATTGAAACCGCTGGAATTTATGCCGAAAAATTTAATGATAGCCAATTAGCTACACAGGAAATTGAATTGAGCTTAATGAGTGGTAAAGAGAAGCAAATTATCAGTAAAATAACCCAGCAGGCAGCAAAAGAGCCCACAAACAAGCTTTATCAATTCTATTTAGGTATTGCATACGCTACTTTAAAAGATTACAAAAACTCAGAAGCGGCCTATCAAAATGCTTTGGCAATCGATCCTAATTATGAAGACGCCATTTTAAATTTAAGCAGTACGGTGTTAAATAACGGTATTGATATTTATAATACGGCAAACAAATTACCTTCAAATAAACAAAAAGAGTATGATGCGATGATGATTAAAGCTCAAGCTGAATTTGACAGAGCATTACCGCTTTTACAGCGCTCAACCGTTATCAATCCTAAATCTATTAATGCATGGGAAAATCTTAAAACTTATTATGTAATTAAGAGAAACCAAGCTAAAGTAGATGAGATAAAGAAAACAATTGAGGGTTTGCAATAATTCTTTCATGAAAAATCTTTTTAAAAACCCCATCCCGAAAAGGATGGGGTTTTTGTATGTTTTTATTTTCAGTATAGAAAGGATAATTAGATGTTATCAAACTTCTTATTTAACATAATATATATTATAGGACAAATAGATAAAATAGAATTTAATCAATCGTAATAAATTTAATAACTAATGGAACTGCATTATAAAATCCCCGCCCAAACCCAAATTGGTCACGTTCATTTAAAAGTTTCAGATTTAAATAAATCATTAGCATTTTATTGTGATTTACTGGGTTTTGAAATTACCACCCGATACGGCGATCAGGCAGTGTTTATCTCTGCCGGCGGCTATCATCACCATATTGGCTTAAATACCTGGTTTAGTAAAGGATTAGGGCCTTTACAGCAAAATGGTGTGGGTTTGTTCCATACCGCTATTTTATATCCCACCAGAAAAGATTTGGCTATTATTTTGAAAAGATTAATCGATGCAAATTATACATTAGATGGTGCTAGCGATCATGGGGTTTCTGAAGCCATTTACTTAAACGATCCCGACGGCAACGGCGTAGAATTGTATTGGGACCGTCCGCAAGCGCTTTGGCCTCAAAAACCAGATGGTTCTCTGGAAATGTTCACCAATGCCTTGGATATTGAAGACTTACTCCGCGAAGCGGAATAAAATAAACTTTAAATTTCCATTCTGATTGATTTAAAATATAGCATTTTAACTATATTGCTGCTGTGATAACAATTTGAGAAAGGGCTGCAGCATGAACAAGGAAGCATTATTGAATGCCATTATCGAAAATGCCATTGATGGGATTATCACCATTAATAATCGGGGAATTATTGAATCTATCAATCCTTCGGGATGCAAGCTTTTCGGTTATGCTGCAGAGGAAGTAATCGGCAATAATGTTTCAGTTTTAATGCCCAGTCCCGATCAGGAACAGCATGACCAATACCTAAGCCGTTACCAGCATTCCCGCAAACCCAATATTATAGGCATTGGCCGCGAAGTACAAGGTTTACGTAAAGACGGCACCGTTTTTCCCTTTCGTTTAGGTGTAAGTGAGGTACGTCAAGGTGATTCACTTATTTATACTGGCTTTATCCATGATTTAAGTCGCCAAAAAGAAGCCGAAGAACGTCTTAAACAATATACTGCCGAATTAGAACAAGTAGTTGCAAACCGAACCTTCGACCTGCAAAGTACAGTTAAAGCCCTCGAAGAAGCCAAAGAAGAGGTCAGTTTAACCCTCGAAAAAGAAATGGAACTCAGTCAGCTCAAAAGCCGTTTTGTTTCCCTGGCTTCGCATGAATTCAGAACCCCACTAAGTTCAATTCAGCTATCCGCTTCGCTAATTAATAAATATGCGGCTAATCAGGATGAAAGCAGTATTGATAAGCACGTCAATAAAATCAAAAACTCAGTAGGTAATTTAACTACAATCCTTAACGATTTTTTATCCTTAGAAAAATTAGAAGCAGGCCGTGTAGATGCCAAATTTGAGGAATTTGATCTGGTTAAATTAGCAGAAGATATTATCGAAGAAATGCAGCTCATTTCTAAGCAAAACCAAAACATTATTTACCAGCATACCGGAATTCACCGTATGGTTAAATTGGATTTAAATTTATTGAAAAACTGTATTTTTAACCTCATTAGCAATGCCATTAAGTATTCTGGTGAAAATACTTTTATAGAATTTAATACAGAATTGAACGGCAAGGGCTGTATCGTAACAGTTAAAGACAATGGCATCGGGATACCCGAAATTGATCAAAAACAATTGTTTGAACCATTTTTTAGAGCAAATAACACAGGTAATATTCCCGGAACCGGTTTGGGATTAAATATTGTGGCCCGCTATACCCGTTTAATGAATGGTCATATCCATTTTGAAAGCCAATTAAATCAGGGAACCACCTTTACCATCACATTTGATATTCCATGAAAGAAACCATTCTAATTATTGAGGATAACGAAGATATTAGAGAAAGTACTGCCGAAATATTAGTACTAGCTAATTATCAGGTATTAAAAGCAGTAAATGGAAAAATTGGGGTAGAGCTGGCACAAAAGCACCTCCCCGATTTAATTCTTTGTGATGTAATGATGCCCGAACTGGATGGTTACGGCGTATTGTACCTGCTCAATAAAAATCCGGATATGGCTACCATTCCTTTTATTTTCCTGACTGCTAAATCTGAACGCATTGATTTACGCAAAGGGATGGAAATGGGTGCCGACGACTACCTGACCAAGCCTTTTGATGATGTTGAATTACTTCAAGCCATTGAAACCCGGCTGGCCAAAAAAGATAAACAGAAAGCCTTTTACAGTCCGGCTTTAGCAAGTATCAGCCAATTGGTAAGCCAAACCAATGGTTTAGCCGAATTACAAAACCACATTGCCTCACGTAAAATCAGGCAGCTTAAAAAAAAGCAGATTTTATATGCCGAAGGCGAACAGGTACAGGGTATTTACCTAGTTTTATCGGGCCGTATTAAAACCAGTAAATTAAGCACAGATGGCCGTGAATTACTCACTCATATTTACGGCGCCGAAGAATATTTAGGCATACAGGCGCTTTTGTCTGAAGAACTACACAACCATACGGCCGAAGCTCTGGAAGACAGCAGTATTTGTTTGCTGCCAAAAGAGATAGTAGATCAGCTTTTAAATCGTTTTCCGGAAGTAGGCCGGCAGTTTATTGGCATACTTTCTAATAATTTAGTAGAAAATGAAGAACAATTACTCCAATTGGCGTATCATTCTGTACGAAAACGCATGGCCGAAGTATTGCTCCGTTTAATCAAAGATCAAACCCTATCTTTTGAAGGTCAGAAGCACGCCATCAAGGTTTCTCGCGAAGATTTAGCAGCCATGGCCGGTATGGCTACCGAAACAGTAAGTCGTACCTTGAGTGATTTTAAAGACGAGGGCATCATCGAAAAACAAGGCAGTTTAATCCAGATTTCCAATCTTTCGGCAATCAAAAATATGAAAAACTGATCAAGATCACGTTTCCTACTGATTAACCTCATCGCATAATTTAATCTGTACCTCTAAATTTGCATTACATCTTATTATTATGAGAGTAGTTGCATACAGTATAAAAAACTTAGAAAAGGAACTATTGGCCATAGCCAATCGTAAAAAGCATGATATTACCTTAATTTCTAATGCTTTATCTGCAGAAACCTTAAGTTATGCAACAGGTAAAGATGCCGTTTTGGTGTTTTCTGATGATGATGTTTCTGGTCCAATCATCAATCAACTGGCAGATATGGGTATCAAATATATTGCTACCCGTGGTACCGAAACTAGCCATATTGATTTAGTTTGCGCTTTACAAAGAGGTGTACAAATTGCCAATGTTCCAAACACCAATTCGCCTGATGATATTGCGGAGGCAAGCATTGCCAACCTGGATAAATGGCAGGCCAAAACCTGTTTAGGAAATGCCTGTGTTTGTTCCAGATCATGTCGGGATATAAAAGACCAAACGGAAGAGCCAAAAAACAAATAAGCCTCTCCCCTTTTACTTACACTCAATGCCGTCTTTGGCTTTCGCCGGACTCAGATAAGGAATATCTAATGTCAAGCCCCTTAAAACAAACCAAATTCCCAATAAAAGCATAAAATAAGGCACCACCTTATTGGCTCTTTTTCTGAATAAAGGCGACAATAATCCCAAACTCAGAGCAGATACCAGCATAATAGGCAGAGTTCCCATCCCAAACCAAAACATATAAGCCGTAGATTTAAACAAGCCGGGCATATTTACAGCTCCGGCCAAGGCTAAATACACAAATCCGCAGGGTAAAAAACCATTTAAAATGCCACATATTAAATGGTTAGCACGATGTTTTAAGGCGTAATTGATAAGATTGTTAATGGGATTAAACAAAGGTAAATTGATGTTTACTCTGGCTTTAAATAAACGGGATAAGCCCGCAGCTAAAATCAATATACCGGTTAAAATACTTACCGATTGCTGTAAGCCGGATAGCCAAAGCTGTTTACCAATAAAGCCGATTAGTAAACCCAATAAAGAATACGTAATGATACGGCCAAACTGATAAACCAGTTTATCAACAGCCACCAGCCAACGATTTTGATGGAATGAAGGCACTGCAAAAGCCAAAGGACCGCACATGCCCACACAGTGTATGCTGCCAAATAAGCCGGTAAAAAAAGCCAATGCCAGGTAATTCATTAGTGCATCTGAATTTCGCGATTCAAAAGGTATTTTTTGCCCTTGATCTCAAAGTTTAGGCGCATGAGCCAAGGCCCGCTCATTAATTCATTGGTTGAGAAAATCAATTGGATATCTTTTCCGGCGAAGGTTTTATCCATCCCGGCATCAGACAAGCGTTTGAATGATAATTCAAAATCTACCGAATCGCGGAAGCTGATGGTTAAATTACCCGATTTTATACTAATTTCGGGCAATACCGAGTCTTTTATCGCCTGCTCTTGATTGCGATAATCTTCATCGAAGTTTAAGCCCTTTTCGTAATAATCTTTATCAATTAAGGCGTCGTCGCTGCTTCGGCCCATTAGCACCACCAGGGTAATAATAAAAGCCATAAACAAACCCAAAACCAAAATACTTATCTTTCCCCAGTTCATCTGTTATTGATTAGGCGGCGCAATAAAAGTAGTTTCTACTTCATCTACCAGTTTATTTCCCGATATAATTTCAAAACTAATATCGGTTTTATATTTTTTGATCTCTTTTTGAGGATAAAAAACAAAAAAAGTGATTTTTGCCGCTTCCCCTTTTTTCAATTCCTCTGGCTTGCTGATGAACTCAATACGAACTTTCGGGTTGGCGGATTTTAATTCATAAGCCATCGTTTGGCTAGTTTTATTTACCAGTTCGGCATTGTATAAATTACTTACGGTACCATCATCACGCAGTTGGTAAAGGGTACCAACCGCTCGCAGCACGGTTGTTTCTATAGCTGTTCTTCTAAAAATTAACACGCTTAATACAGACAGTAACACCAATAACACAGCGGCGTACCCATAAATACGTTTAGTAATTTTAAATTTTTGATTTTGGCTGATGTGCATTTCAGAATTAAAACCAATCAGACGTTCTTCGCGATCCAATTTATGCATTACCATATCGCAGGCATCAATACAAACGGTGCAATTGATACATTCCAATTGGGTGCCGTTACGAATGTCAATTCCAGTTGGACAAACTTGTACGCATAAACCGCAGTCTACACAATCTCCTAATTTTTCTAGCGAACTTCCCTTTTTTCCTCTGGGTTCTCCACGAACATAATCATAGGCCACCAATAAACTTTCTTTATCTAAAAGCACGCCTTGCAATCGCCCGTAAGGGCAAATAACCGTGCAAACCAATTCGCGTAAATTGGCAAATACCAAATAAAAAACGGCCGTAAATATCCAAATGGCTATAAAACCCGCAGTATGCTGGCTAATGGGCTCAGCCATAATCTGGAGTAAATTTTCGGTGCCGGTAAGGTAGGCCAGAAAAATATTGGCTATAAAAAAGGAGATCAAAACGAAAATAATAAACTTCCCTCCTTTTTTTAATGCTTTTTCAATCGATAAGGGTGCAGCGTTCAGTTTGCGCTGCTGTTCTGGCGTGCCTTCAATCCAGCGTTCTATTTTACGAAAAACCATTTCCATAAAAATGGTTTGCGGACAGGCCCAACCGCAGAATACACGTCCGAAAACCACCGTAAATAAAACGATGAAAACCATAAAGGTGAGCATGGCCAGCACAAAAAGATAGAAATCTTGTGGAAGAAATATCACGCCAAAGAACACAAATTTGCGTTCTAATACATTGAACAAAATTAATTGTTCGCCATTAAGCCTGATAAACGGCCCGGAGAAAAGCAAACCCAACAGTAACCAGCTTACCATATTGCGGTACTGGTATAGTTTGCCTTTAATCAATTTAGGGTACATCCATTGGCGGCTTTTGCCGTCGGCACTAACCGTAGGTATATGATCCCTAAATGATTCTGTTTCTAACATGATCTTTATTCTTCTAGGCCTTGTGGGGCTTTAGGGTTGGGCGGATTTGTTCCTTTAAGCGAAAGAACATAATTGCTCAATTCTGCCATTTGTTTAGGGTTGAGGGTTTTCTCCCAAGATATCATCCCCTTTTCAGGCACACCATATTTAATGGTTTTAAAAATATTACCAATAGAACCGCCGTGTATCCAGAATTTATCCGTTAGGTTGGGGCCAACACCGCCTTGACCCTTATCGCCATGGCAAGCCACACAATTGGCATTATAGATAGCTGCTCCGGCCGCAATTTTAGATGGATCTTCTTTTACATTATTTTCATCTACATTATTAGCTGCTTTTGCCAAATAGGCGATTTTAGCTACTGCAGCTTCTTTCATTTCGATGGCATATTCTTCTTCCTGCATTTTGCCATAGCCCAAAACATGGAAGTTTAAGATATATATTACGGCAAAAGCAATAGTTGAATAGAATAACCACATAAACCAGGGCGGTGTTGGATTATCCAATTCGCCTATCCCATCAAATTCATGATCCAGCATCATGTCTTTTTCTTCAGAAAGCGGACGCAGGCTCAGAATTTTATTCCAAATGCTTGGCTTGGCATTTTCTATGGCCTCCCATTCTTCCCAGGTTAATAATTTTACAGGATTTTTTGGTGGGAAAATACTGGGGTTTAATAATTCGTTAGATAAAACCTTTACAGCACGCAACAAAACCAGCATGACCATCAAAAGCAATAAAGCACCGATGATATAAACGAGCATCATGATGCCGGAGTGAGATATAGGACTACTTTCTACAGGTATTTCATCTTGAGCCAGTAAAGGCGTAGCGCTTAAAAATAATAGAAGGAAATAGATTAATCTTTTCATAAATTCTGATTTGGTTCATCAGTTAACGGAATACGGCTCATGTAATCGATGTGTTTTTTGCTCATTTTAATGAGTATAAATACCACCACCGCAAAAAATATAATAAATATCCATAGGGAAGTAATCAGATAAATCTGGCTCTCCATGAAATTGCTTATGAATTGCTTAAACATAATAATGTGATTTAGTTAACTAAGTTTTTGTTGACTTTTATATCTATTCCCAGGCGTTGTAAATAAGCGATAATGGCAATAATCTCCCGGTCACTTTTCACCTGAATATTATCTACTGCAAGGTTTTTAGCAATCATTTCTGCCTGCATCTGCAAATCTTTATTGGCCACTTTTTCAAATCCAGCGGCATAAGGTACACCCAGGGTGCGCATGGCATTGATTTTAGCTTCTGTAGTTGAAATATCCAATTGCTGTTCAATTAACCATGGGTATGGTGGCATAATACTGCCCGGTGTCATGGTAGTTGGGTCGTACATATGGTTAAAATGCCAGGCGTTAGAGTATTTTCCGCCTTCGCGATGTAAATCCGGACCGGTACGTTTAGATCCCCAAAGGAAAGGATGATCATAAACAAATTCTCCGGCTTTGCTGTACTCGCCATAACGTTCGGTTTCTGAACGAAACGGACGTACGGTTTGAGAGTGGCAGTTTACACAGCCTTCTCGGATATATAAATCTCTACCCTGTAATTCCAGCGGACTGTATGGTTTTACGCTGGCAATGGTGGGTACGTTTGATGATACAATAAAGGTTGGAACCAATTCTACCATTCCACCAATCAGAATTACAATTAGGGAAAGTACCATAAACTGTATCGGTCTGCGTTCCAACACCCGGTGCCAGCCGCTTTCTTTATGTTCTTGCGGCAGCGGTGCCAATGCCATGGCTTCGGCAGGCTCATTGGCTAATAAGGTTCCTTTAGCCATAGTTTTGGCTAAATTATAAGCCATTACAATTACGCCAATCAGGTACATGGCACCTCCAACGGCTCTAAACACATGCATCGGAATAATCTGAAGCAGGGTTTCCATAAAGCTTGGATATTTAAGCATGCCTTCTGGTGTAAATTCTTTCAGCATTAAACCTTGGGTAAATCCAGACCAATACATCGGGATGGCATAAAATAAAATACCCAATGTGCCTATCCAAAAGTGAAATGAGATGAGTTTTTTAGAGTATAATTCGGTTTGGTAGATTCTTGGCACCAGCCAGTATAAAATGGCAAAGGTTAAAAATCCGTTCCAGCCTAAGGCACCCACGTGTACGTGAGCAACAATCCAATCGGTAAAGTGGCCAATGGCATTTACTTGTTTTAAGGATAGCATTGGACCTTCGAATGTGGCCATACCGTAAGCTGTTAAACCTACCACCATAAATTTCAGGATAGCATCTTCTCTTACTTTGTCCCAGGCTCCTCTTAAGGTTAATAAACCATTAATCATCCCGCCCCAGCTTGGTGCAATCAACATAATAGAAAATACTACGCCTAAAGATTGCGCCCATCCCGGTAGGGAGGTATAGAGTAAATGGTGAGGGCCAGCCCAGATATAAATAAAAATAAGGGTCCAGAAGTGTAAAATACTTAGTTTGTAAGAGTAAACTGGGCGGTTGGCCATTTTTGGGAGGAAGTAATACATCATCCCTAAATAAGGTGTAGTTAAGAAAAATGCCACCGCATTGTGTCCGTACCACCATTGTACTAGGGCATCCTGCACGCCGGCGTACACATAATAACTTTTAAAGAAAGAGATCGGTAATTGGGCCGAATTGATAATGTGCAGCACTGCAACAGTGACAAAAGTGGCAATGTAAAACCAAATGGCCACGTACATGTGGCGCTCTCTGCGTTTAATAATGGTACCAAACATGTTGATGCCAAAAACCACCCAAATTAGCGTAATGGCAATATCAATAGGCCATTCTAATTCGGCATATTCATGTGAAGTGGTAATACCCAGCGGAAGTGTTAATGCAGCAGCTACGATAATGAGCTGCCAGCCCCAGAAATGAATTTTACTGAGCGCATCGCTAAACATGCGGGCTTTGAGCAATCGCTGAAGCGAATAATACACGCCCATAAAAATACCGTTGCCCACAAATGCGAAAATAACCGCATTGGTGTGTAATGGGCGGATACGTCCGAAGGTAGTGTATTGGTTACCCAAATTCATGGAGGGTTTAAACAGCTGCATGGCTACTAAAAGGCCAACAGTCATTCCAACAATACCCCATACAACGGTTGCAATACCGAAGTTGCGGACAATTTTGTTGTCGTAATTGAATTTTTCTAAAGACATAATTATAGAATGGTCTGGTTTTACAGCGGTAAAAATAGCTTTAGGGCTTAAGCTTGGGGATGATGCTTGTTGCTTAAAAAACTGATCTTCGTCACATTTCTGAAAATTATTTTATTTGATGATTTTAGATTATAGCATTTTTTTAGAAAATTATTCTTCGTCGGGCTGATCCTCATCAAACAGGATACGCATTGCGGGAGTCTGCATATCATCGTTCTGGCCGGTTTTCATGGCCCAAAAGAAGGCCAAAAGAAATATCAAGGCGATTAGAATACTGCATCCGATTAAAAAATAGAGGATATTCATTTGAGCTTGTTTTTTCTGGCAAAATAGTGAGTAGCCAAAGAAGTGAAACTAATAATGGTTACGGTACTTATAGGCATTAACACCGCTGCGGTTAGCGGAGAAAGTACACCTTGAATGGCAAAATACAAGCCGATTAAATTATAACATGTGGCAATGGCAAAACTCATTTTAATGGTTTTGAGGGCATCATGAGCCTGTGCAATAAATAGCGGCATTTTATTCAATGAATTGCCATCTAAAATGGCATCGCAACCCGGACTAAAATTATTAATATCATCGGTTACGGCTACTCCCAAATCGCTTTGGCGCAAAGCTCCGGCATCATTCAAACCATCGCCCAGCATCATTACAGCATGGTTGTTTGATTGTAAGTTTTGGATATAATCCAGTTTTTCTTGCGGACTTTGCTTGAATTTCATAGCCGTTTGGGCCGGAAAAATAGTGCCTAGCTCTTCCCTATCGGTTTCATTATCGCCTGAAATGAGATGGAGTTTTAATTTTTCTTTGAGCTGATTGATGGTTTGCTTGAGCTCGGGTCTCCAATATTGTTTAATCTTAAAACAGCCTTTGTATTTCCCATTAATTTCCACATAAACAGCCGATGAATCGCTTTTTAAACCTGATGCTGCCGGCACAAAAGCGGTGCTGCCCAAACGTATTTCTTGGCCATCAACCAAACCACTTATGCCTTTGCCAATTAATTCCTGAAAATTAAAAACGGCAGCATACTGATCTGCTTTTAAATAATGGATAATTTCTCGGCTCAGCGGATGTATGGAATTACGGGCCAGCGAAGCGATTTGTATTTTTTCTTCGGCCGATAAGGCGCCATCAAAAGAGAGTCCTGCTGATTTTGGAACGGTAATGGTTCCGGTCTTATCAAAAGCCAGGGTATCAATTCTGGCTAATTGCTCTACCACGTCGGTATTTTTGAGGTAAAAACGGTTTTTATCAAATATGGCCAATACTGCCGAGAGTGTAAAAGGGGTACTTAAGGCCAAAACGCAAGGGCAGGCAACAATTAAAACGGCTGTAAAAGCTGCCCATGCTTTTCCTGAATCTCCGCAAGCCCACCAAAAGCCTGCTGCAGAAAAAGCGATCAGAAAGACTGCGGCACTAAAATAACGGGCAATGGTATCGTTAAAGTTTTGGATCTCGTTTTTCGGGATACTGAATGTTTCATTGTTCCATAAACGGGTAAGGTAACTTTGTGAAGTGGGTTTAATGACTTCCATTTCTACTGCTTCGCCAATTTGCCGTCCACCGGCATACACAATTTCGCCAAGCACTTTTTGCACTGGCGCCGATTCTCCGGTAACGAAACTGAAATCAAAAAAGCCGTCCCCTTTCATTAAAATGGCATCGGCAGGTAAAATTTCGTTATTCCGGATCAATACCCGGTCGCCAATTGCAATGTCGGCAATGGCCACCGGTTTTTCATTTCCATCTTTAATTACGGTAATGGCTACCGGAAAATACGAACGGTAATCGCGTTCAAAAGAAAGGTGATAATAAGTACGTTGTTTAACCCAACGTCCCATTAATAATAAAAAAACCAAACCGCTTAAGGTATCGCTAAAGCCCGGCCCGGTTTGAGTAATTACTTCAAAGGCGGTACGCAAAAAAAGTACTGTAATAATTAATGCTAATGGAGCATCGAGATTAATACGTTTTTGTTGTAATCCGGCATAAGCCGAAGTAAAGAATTCGCGGCCGCAGAAAAAGGTGACCGGAATGGCAAAAGCTAGGTTTAGCCAGCCAAATAAGTGTTTAAAATTTTGTTCCCAAGATGATAATCCCAAATATTCTGGAAAGCTAAACAACATCACGTTACCCATACAAAAGCCGGCCACCGCAATTTTAATCACCAGATCGCGATTATCCGACTTGTTTTTTTCTTTTACCACATCCTGCAAACTGATTTGAGGTTCGTATTGAATGGCCGTAAGCATTTCTACCAAGCCCCGAAGTGAAAGTTCCTGATGTTTAAAGGTGATATTCACCTCTTTTTTCATAAAATCTATCCTCGAAAGCGTAACCGCCGGGTTGAGTTTATGCAGATGTTCCAAAAGCCAAATGCAGGAACTGCAATGAATGGCCGGAATGTAAAAGGTAATAACGGTTAATTGAGCATCGGTATAATCTACCAATTGCGAAATGATATTTGGCTCGTCTAAATACTCGAAATGGCTATTGGATACTTTTGCTGAAGTTCCCGGTGTATCATTGTAGCGGTAATAGCTGCAAAGATTATTGTTGGACAGGATTTGATACACGCTTTGACAACCGGCACAACAAAAGTATTTATCGTCCAGCTGATGGCTTTCATCTGTACAATCGGTGCCGCAATGGTAACAAGAAGTTTTGAGGGTGCTTAATTGCATGTTCATCTCAAAGATGAGTGAAAATGCCTTTATTTTAAATGACCTCTACTCCGGCAAAATGTGATTTATATCATAAAATAAGCCAGTCTTACTTCTTGTTTCTTTCCTGCAAAACAGCTTCTATATCTTCCAGTTTCAAATTTTTGGCTTTCAATAAGATCAAAAAGTGATAAAGCAGATCGGCAGCTTCGCCTTTGAATAAATCGATATTATCATCTTTAGTCTCAATAACCAATTCTACAGCCTCCTCTCCCACTTTTTGAGCCACTTTATTAATCCCTCTTCTAAACAGTTGATTGGTATACGATTGCTCATCGTTGGTATCAATTCTCTGCGATATGGTTTCTTCTAATTGATATAAAAAGCCTTTGGCACCTTCTTCATTAAAACAGGTTTCGGCTCCGGTATGGCAGGTTGGGCCTTTTGGTACTGCTTTAATCAAAATGGTATCGGCATCACAATCCAAAGCCATCGATTTTACTTTCAGAAAATTACCAGAAGTTTCGCCCTTAGTCCATAATCGGTTTTTAGAACGGCTAAAAAAGGTAACTAAACCTTCTTTCTGGGTTTTTTCCAAAGCTTCGGCATTCATATAGCCCAACATCAATACTTGGTTGTTGAGGTAGTTTTGGATAATTACCGGCACCAAACCATCGGTTTTATTAAAATCTATATTCATCGTACTGGAATTTCTTGTGTTTTTAAATAGTTTTTGAGTTCGGGGATGGGTATTTCGCCGAAATGGAAAATGCTTGCTGCTAATGCTGCACTTGCTTGAGTTTGTGTAAATACATCTTTAAAATGTTCGCTGGTTCCCGCACCGCCCGACGCAATAACCGGAATGTTTACAGACCTGCTCATGGCATCGGTAATATCCAAAGCAAAGCCATTTTTGGTGCCATCATTATTCATGGAAGTGAGTAAAATTTCTCCTGCGCCCAAGGCTTCGCCCTGTTTGGCCCAATCGAGAGTTTTTAAACCCGTTGGCGATCTGCCGCCATTCACATAAACCATCCATTCGCCGTTTTCCAGTTTAGTATCAATGGCTAAAACCACACATTGGCTGCCAAATTCATCGGCAATTTCCCGAATTAGTTCGGGGCGTTTTACAGCCGATGAATTGATGCTCACTTTATCGGCTCCGGCTTTGATCAAAACAGAAACATCTTCTATGGAATTGATTCCGCCGCCAACTGTAAAAGGAATGCTAATTTCCCGGGCAATCAGAGTCACCAATTCAGCTAGCGTTTTACGATTTTCGATAGTGGCAGTAATATCCAGAAAAACCAGTTCATCGGCACCTTCGCGAACATATTTTTTGGCCAGTTCAATCGGGTCGCCGGCATCGCGGATATCTACAAAATTGATTCCCTTTACCGTTCGGCCCTCTTTGATATCCAAACAAGGTATAATTCGCTTTTTTAACATAATTGGCTTAATTCTTTTAAAGAAATTTTATGCTCGTAGATGGCTTTGCCCACAATGGCGCCTTCGCAGCCTATCTCTTTTAATATTGCTAAATCGGCCATAGACGAAACGCCGCCGCTGGCAATTAAATTTACTTTTGTGTTTGCGATGATTTCTTGGTAAAGGTCAATCGACGGACCTTCCAACATGCCATCTTTGGCAATATCGGTGCAAACCACATATTTTACCCCATTTTGCTGATGGTTTTGTATAAACTCCAAGACTTCTTGCTCCGATTCTTCCAGCCAGCCCTGAGTGGCTATTTTGCGATTACGGCAATCGGCACCTAAAATAATTTGATCAGATCCGTAAATATTTAGCCATTCCATAAATAATTCGGGATTGCTGATGGCCAAACTACCAGCGGTGATTTGTGCGGCACCACAATCAAAAGCAATTTCCAGGTCTTCGTTAGTTTTCAATCCGCCACCAAAATCTACTTTTAAATTAGTTTTAGAACTGATTTCTGATAAAACCCGATGATTGACGATGTGTTTGGATTTTGCGCCATCCAAATCCACCAGATGCAAATATTTTATGCCATGATCCTCAAAAGATTTGGCCATTTCCAAAGGATTTTCGGCATATACTTTTTCGGTGGCATAATCGCCTTTGCTTAAACGGACACATTTGCCGTTGATAATATCTATGGCCGGGATGATTCTCATAAGGCTAAAAAATTACGTAAAACCTGTTCGCCAAGGCTATCCGATTTCTCGGGATGGAATTGGGTGCCG
The DNA here is from genome assembly GCA_964516035.1 of uncultured Sphingobacterium sp. Classification (GTDB taxonomy): domain Bacteria; phylum Bacteroidota; class Bacteroidia; order Sphingobacteriales; family Sphingobacteriaceae; genus JAIPAN01. The sequence continues at coordinate 83,319 of CAZFAE010000001.1, read as the reverse complement.
TAAAAATTATTTTTTTGCATGGCTGCGCTAAAGGGTAAAATATAGTCGCAAACGGCAGCCGTTTCTTTGCTGAGTTCGCAATAATAACTGTGTACAAAATAGAAATTATCGCTTTCTCGGATGTTATTAAAAAGATCTCCACCAAATTCGGTTAAATTATTCCAGCCCATGTGGGGCACCAAATCTTGCGGTGGAAACTTTTTAACCTGAGCATCAAAAATGCCTAAACAAGAAGTATCACCTTCGGCAGAGTGTATGCACAATAATTGCTGACCGAGGCAGATACCCAAAACAGGCTGTTTTAAAGATCGAATCAGTTCATCCAAACCATTTGCTTTTAGGTATTTCATGGCCGAATTTGCTTCGCCAACACCCGGAAAAATGACTTTATCCGCCGCCCTGATATCATCCGGATTATCGGTAACCAGGCAATCATAACCCAAGCGGTGCAAGGCATTTTCTACCGAACGTATATTACCGGCATTGTATTTAATAATGGCGATCATAAGGTTCCTTTGGTACTTGGGATAGAGAAATTATCTGTTTTACTTACCGCCATTTTAATGGTTTTGGCAAAAGCTTTAAATATCGATTCTATTTTATGGTGTTCGTTATCGCCCTCGGCTTTGATGTTTAGGTTGCATTTTGCGCTATCGCTAAAAGATTTAAAAAAGTGCATAAACATTTCGGTAGGCATCTCTCCTATCTTTTCGCGTTTAAATTCCGTTTCCCAAACCAGCCATGGGCGGCCGCCAAAATCTATGGCCACTTGTGCCAGGCAATCGTCCATAGGCAATAAAAAACCATAACGTTCTATGCCTTTTTTGCTTCCCAAAGCCTGTATAAAAGCTTCGCCGAAGGTAATGGCAACATCTTCAATGGTGTGGTGTTCGTCAATGTGTAAATCGCCGGCAACGGCCACCTTTAAATCTATATTGCCGTGTTTGGCAATTTGCTCCAGCATATGGTCGAAAAAGCCCAAACCGGTGCTAATGCTGCTTTTTCCAGAACCATCTAGATTTACCTCAACCGAAATCTGTGTTTCGGCTGTATTGCGATTTACCAAAGCTTTGCGTGGTTCTGATTTTAAAAATTGGTAAATATCTGCCCAGCTCATCGTATTCAATACGGCTTCGCCGGAAGGCTGATTAGTTAAATAAATGGCTTTACAGCCGAGATTTTTAGCCAGCTGTACATCGGTTAACCTATCGCCAATTACAAATGAATCGGCCAGGTTATAATTGCCTTTTAAATAATGAGTCAGCATGGCCGTTCCGGGTTTACGGGTAGGTAGATTTTGGTGCGGAAATGATTTATCAATTAAGATCTCTGAGAAAACAATACCTTCATTTTTAAATGCCTGGATGACTTTCTCCTGTGTTGGCCAAAAGGTATTTTCCGGGAATGAATCGGTTCCTAAACCATCCTGATTGGTTACCATAACCAACTCATAATCGAGTTCTTTGGCAATGCGTGAAAGATATTGAAACACACCCGGAAAATATTCGAGTTTTTCGAGACTGTCTAATTGAAAATCTATGGGCGGTTCGATGACTAAGGTGCCATCGCGATCTATAAATAATACTTTTTTCATATCTAACTATTTTGGAATGCTCTTAATAATTGTTGGTTTTCTTCGGGGCTGCCTACGGTAATTCGCAAACAATTGGCTACTTCTTTGTTCCGGTTTCGGGTGATCACTTGTTTATTCACTAATTCTTCATAAATTTTATCGGCATCTACGACTTCAACCAACAGAAAATTAGTGTCTGATGGGTAAATTTTTAGCACTGCCGGTAAATTGAGTAGCTGGGTTTTAAGTATTTCTTTTTGAGCTAAAATTAGAGTTTTCTGTTTTTCAAAAACTTCGCGGTTGCCCAAAGCCTTTAATGCGGCCTGCTGGTTTAGCTGACTGATATTATAAGGTGGTTTTACTTTGTTGAGCAGGGCGATGATATCGGTACTGGCAAAAGCTGCACCTACCCTTGCGGCGGCTAAACCCCAGGCTTTGCTTAGGGTTTGCAATACAATCAGATTTGGATATTGCGCAATTTTGCTTAGATAACTTTCGTTTTCGCTGAAATCGATGTAGGCTTCGTCTACCACCACAATACCTTCAAATGTTTCTAAAATCTGTTCCAAGTTAAGTATGCTATTCCCGGTAGGATTATTGGGCGAACAAATAAAGATGATTTTAAGATTTTGTTGATTTATAGATGATTCTGCTGATTCGAAATCGATTTGAAAATCCCCGTTTAAGGGTGTTTTAATTAATTCTACATCATTTATAGCTGCCGAAACTTCGTACATGCCATAAGTGGGTGAAAAGGTCAAGGCTTTATCCTTTCCGGGATTACAGAAAATACGGAATAATAAGTCAATGATCTCATCGCTGCCGTTTCCGATAAAAATTTGCTCGGCAGGAATAGATTTAATTTCGCTCAGCTTGTTTTTTAAGGCTTTTTGCTGCGGATCTGGATACCGGTTTAAATCTCCGAAAGGGTTTTCGTTGGCATCCAAAAACACCCCATCTCTGCCCGAAAATTCATCACGGGCACTTGAATAGGGTTTTAGATCAAGGATGTTCTGACGTACTAGTTTTTCTAATTTAAACATTTGCTAAAGCTTTTAATCTGATGCTTACGGCGTTTTTATGCGCCATTAATTGTTCGGCCTGGGCCATTAATTCAATGGCGGGACCGATATTTTGTATGCCTTGGGCTGTTAATTCCTGGAAAGTGATTTTTTTGACAAAACTATCCAGCGATACCCCGCTGTAATTACGGGCATAACCGTTGGTGGGTAAAGTATGGTTGGTGCCGCTGGCATAATCGCCGGCACTTTCGCAACTGTAATTACCTAAAAATACCGAACCTGCCTGACTCACATCAACAATCAGATTGCGTGCATTATCAACAGCTAATATCAAATGTTCTGGTGCATATAAATTACTGAATTCCAAGCAATCAGCTATATTTTTAAAAACTATTGCTTTACTATGAACCAATGCCCGTTCTACAATATCTTTTCTGGGTAAAACATCTGCCTGGTAATTGAGCTGCACTATGGTTTGACTGACGATGGACTCGTCATCAGAAACTAAAATCACCTGGCTATCTATGCCATGTTCAGCCTGAGAGAGTAAATCGGCAGCTACAAATGCCGGATTAGCCGTTTTATCGGCAATAATTAATACCTCACTTGGCCCGGCGGGCATATCTATGGCCAAACCATAGTTTTGTGCCATCTGCTTGGCTGCAGTTACGTATGGATTTCCGGGCCCGAAGAGTTTATCTACTTTGGGAATAGTTTGGGTGCCAAAAGTTAATGCGGCAATGGCCTGTATGCCTCCAACACTAAAAATTGATTTAATTCCGACCAGATGTGCTGCGTATAATATGGCCGGATTGATATTTCCGTTTTCATCTGGTGGGGTACACAATATAATTTCTTTACATCCGGCCAATTTTGCCGGAATGCCCAACATTAAAACGGTAGAAAACAAGGGTGCTGTACCGCCCGGAATGTAAATGCCCACTTTTTCAATTGGCCTGCTCTCACGCCAGCAATTTACACCGGGCATGGTTTCAATTATATTTACCGTTTCTTTTTGTGCCGTGTGAAATTTCTCAATATTGGCTTTAGCTAATTGAATAGCCTCTTTAAGACTTTTTTTAATTGATCTTGACGCTTGTGTAATGAGTTCAGAGTCAACTTTAAAGGTGTCTAGTTCTACTTTATCGAAAAGCAAGGTGTACTTTTTCAGGGCCGTATCGCCATCCTGTTGAACTTCTGCAAAAATTTGTGAAACAAGTGGACTCAATTCATTTAAGTCTGCAGCGGGTCTTTGTGTTAGTCCGGTCCAGTATTTCCTTTCAGGATTGATTATTTTCTTCATCATCGCTATAAAACCATTTTTTCTATCGGAACTACCAAAATGCCTTGCGCACCTAATACTTGTAATTGATCAATAATATCCCAAAATTCATCTTCTTTTACAACCGAATGGATACTGCTCCAACCTTCTTGTGCCAGCGGCAGTACAGTTGGGCTTTTCATACCCGGTAAAACAGAAATAATTTCATTTACGGATGTATTTGGGGCATTGAGCAGGATGTATTTGTTTTCTGAAGCATTTCTTACTGCACGAATACGAAATAAAAGTTTTCGAAGAATTTCCTGCTTGTCTGCATCTAATTCATTTCCGCTGATAATTACCGCTTCGCTTTGGGCAACTACTTCTACTTCTTTTAATCCGTTAATGAGTAAGGTACTCCCGGTGCTTACAATATCAAAAATGGCATTGGCCAAACCTATTCCGGGGGCAATTTCTACACTGCCGCCAATTTCTTCTATTTCGGCAGTGATGTTATTTTGATCGAAAAAATTTTGGAGAATTTTTGGGTAGCTGGTGGCTACTTTTTTACCATTAAAATAGCTTAATCCTTCGTAATTATCTTCTTTGGGTATGGCTAGAGATAGTTTGCAATTAGCAAAGCCTAGTTTTTCTACGGTTTTAACCTGTTTGGCTTGCTCCCAAACTTCGTTTTCGCCCAATATGCCAATATCGGCAACGCCTTGTTCTACGTATTGCGGAATATCATCATCTCGTAAGAATAAAACTTCTATAGGAAAATTGCGGGCCTCTGTTTTTAGTTTACGATCGCCATTGGACAGTTTTATGCCACATTCTTTTAATAATTCGAGCGACTTTTCGCTTAATCTGCCACTTTTCTGAATGGCTATTTTTAGTTTACTCATGTTTAATTTTGGTGTCTGAGTAAACAAGCGGAAGGGTTTGGAAACAAAAAACCCGTCTGTTTACTCAGACGGGTTTTGAAATATGTTTACATAACATCAATCAGCCCTCGCCTAAGCGTTGGTATGATGATGATGATGTAGGTTTAAAAAATTCATTTCTTGTTTTTGTTGATGCAAATGTATTGAATATTGGTGTTTTATCAAGAACCTATTGTCTGTTTTTTGTCTGAATTTCAAAAATGATACAAAAACGGAGCAATTGGTATTTTAATTAGAGCCCTTTTTGGCAAACAT
>CAZFAE010000001.1:57879-78164 GCA_964516035.1 uncultured Sphingobacterium sp. | reverse complement strand
CAACTGAAATAGAAACCAAATCCGAGTAAAATGGGTAAATTGAATACTATGCTGGCCAAGATTAGCAATTGAAGCAAATTTTGCAACCAAATTGAGTTGGAAAGCTTGTATTTGTGTTGATATATCCAAAATATCAGGATTAATACAAAAACAGAAATCAGCAAAAATGTAAACTTGTTTTGGTATAAAAACGTTATTTGATTGGCATAGCTGAGTTCAAATCCCGGGAAACCGGATAAAACAGCCACAGCTTCGGGCCATCTGAATAGTAAATAATTAACAAGGAAAATTAATCCATACAAAGTGGAAGTTATTTTAGAACTGATGGATGAATCTGAACAGATGTTCATCAAATCCATTTCTCCAAAATGATAAGCCGAAATGAGTATGAATAGTAAGATGGATAAGGCCGGGCTTAAAAACCATAATGCGGCATATAATAAGGCATAGCCTAAATAAAAGAACAGGAATTTGGCCAATGCTTTACTATTATTTTTTTGTTGATGATTTTTGAGATACAAAAAATGGTCTAAAGAGCCGTGAGGTATTCCGGTAATTAGAATACCCAAAGCGAAAAAAGCCAATTGTATTTGGATATTCAATCCGAAAAATTGATGCACAACAAATAATAAAAGACCGGCGATTAAGATTTTTAATCGGACACTATAATTATTTAGAGCGAGCATACTGGTAAACCTGTTTTAAAAATAAGCGTTTCGGTAATGAGCTAAAAAGGGTTATTTCATCTGCTAAGTTAGAATCTTCATCTAGAAAGCGAAGTACTGCGTTCCAATCGTTTTTACTAAATAATTGGCTCATGATGCGCTGAACCTGGGCGGGCTCTTGCTGTATAATTTGAAGCAGCAAAGTATCGTAAAATTGAAATCGTTGCGGACTTATATTTTTGCGGTTTTGTGGTGCTGTAATAGACTGAATGATATGATGTGTGTCTTTCATAATTCTGTTGAAAGCATAACCGGTGGTTGGCTTAATGGCCCCGGCTGCTGAGCCTATATTGATGATCCCATTCTTTTCTGCTTTGCGGAATGGATAATTAGTCATGGGTATTTTACCCGATTCTTCTTTTTGTATTTCGAAATCAGTTTTCCATCGGCTTTTGATGTAGTCTTTTAGATAAGCAGTATAAATATCTTCGGGATAGGATTTTTGTTGAGAAAAAGACGTGAATTCAATAAGGGCTTCGGTTGCCGAAAATGGCAATACATACATAAAATGGGCAGCCCCATTTTGTTCTAATTCAAAATCCATGAGTGTGGCTGTTTGGGTATCAAAAACCGGTTTTTCGGTTTTAATAAACCAGCCTTTAAAATGCTGCCAAAGTAAAATGGGCTGAGCTGCAACAAGTTGGTCTAAAGCTAAATTACTATTGTAAACTTGCTGGCTTTGGTATTGGTGTTGGTTGGTGTGAACGGTAAATTTACCGGCCTGACCATCTATTTTATTGACGGTATCGTGTACCAGTTTTACACGATTAGATTGTTTGATAATTTGGTGATGGTAATCGAAAAAATCTTCGCTGTTGATGTAATTGTAGGTATAGGGTGCTATGTGTTTTTGGATGTTTACTCCGGATGCACAAAATTGAACTGATGTCCATTTTTTATTAATGAGAGTATCATAGATAGTTTGTTCTTTAGTCCAGAAACACCATGATTTTCGGGCCGGGGTTTGCTCTTTTTCAATTAAGATGATATCACCGGTAATCTCGTAGGGTAATTGGAGTAAGGAATGAATCAGCTGCATGCCGGCACATCCGCCTCCAATAATTATAGTTTTGGCATCCATATAGCTGATTAAAAACAAAAGGCATCCCGATAGGACACCTTTTGTTTAACTAACATTTTTAAAAATTGATTATTTAGAGTTGCGGCTTAAAGCATAAATTACTAAACCGAAACCGATTTTATTCACAGCATCACCAATGTTGTAGATGATATCCATGTCTAAACCTAAATTACCAAAGAAAGCATACCACTGGCCATCGGCAGTTCCTGCCATGTAACCAATTGGGTAAATTGCCCATCCGATAACTACAAACTTTAACAGTGAGTTTACTGCTTTTTGAACTGCTGGATCGCTAGCTTTTGCCAGTTTGGAAACTTCGCCCATCCAAACTTCGTACACAATGTAGAAGTAAGCTAAGCCAGATACTAAGCCCCAGAATGCAGCTTGGTCTCTTGCCACTGCTTCTCCCCAATATCCTGTTACCAGCATAATTAAAGAGGCGAAAATTAATTTCCACAGTAAACTGCTTTTTGCACCTGCTTTTTTAGTGATTAAGTAGAACTCAACACACATCAAAGGCACGGTTAAAATCCAATCTACATATCTGAAAAATATTGGCGACATGCCAGTAGTCAAATTGTAGTCTCTCATGTAGTAGTAATGTACTGCTGCGATGAAAGTAATAATTCCGGATACTAATACGGAAGTTCTCCACTGAGGTGCGGTGTTGCCTACCTCAAAAAAGAAAAATACGGAGGCAGCCATCATAGCCATGGTGCCAATAAAGAAGGTAAATGCTACATAATTATCGGTTGCGATAGCTGTTGTAGCATCAAGTAATAGGTTGTACATAATGTTTAGGTTTGGTTAATCCTACTCGTAAGGCTTTTCGGTAACGCCCAGTTTTTTTATTAGGGTTCTGCTCCCAATTAATAATTGTTAGTTATATAAAAATATAGAAAAATTAAGGGTATTACCAAGTTTTATCTTTTTGATTATCAATTAATTATTAACATTATTGATTCGATACCCTAAAATATTATGACTATTATTAGTTATGGACATAGCCATTAACCTCTCTAATTGATGGTTTTATTAAATTGTATAATTGGAGATAATAAATGTTAATAACCCTTAATTAGTGGGCTTTTTCCAGGGAGAAATAAAGAAAACAGGTGTTAAAGCTAATATTTAGCTATTTATCAACTGGTTGAGTATTGCTTTACTGATGGGTTTTTCTAAATAATTGACCACAAAAGGATTTGAATTGGCTTTATCTCTGTCTAAATAATTAATAGAGGTAGAAACGATGTAGATGGAAAACTGCTGATGAATACTTTTATCGAGTTTGGCAAATTCTTCTAAAAACTCCCAGCCGTTAATTTCGGGCATATTGATATCCAAAAACAGTGTGGTTGGTAACTCTTCTGTAAAATTCCGGTAGTTTGTTGCTATAAAATTCAGTCCTTCTACCGGAAATTCAAAACAAGTAACCTCCGCCTCTTTAATCACTTTGCAGATGGTATACTGGCAAATTTTATTGCTCACCGGGTCGTCGTCAACAACTATAAACTTTGTATTCATGATATAAAATATTTATTCGGTGTGAATTAAATCGCTTTTCTCAAATTCTATTATAAATTCGGTTCCTACATTTTGAGTACTGTTAATTTTAATTTTTCCGCCTAAAGATTCTACCTGTGTTTTTACCATAAACAAGCCAAGGCCTTTTCCATCCACATGGCTATGGAAACGCTTATATAAACCAAATACCGAATCTTTATGTTTAATCAAATCTATCCCCGAACCATTATCCTGGAATGATAGTATCATGGAATCATCTGTTAACCAGCTTTTAATGGTGATAAATGGTGGTCTATCCGGCTTTCGATATTTTATACTATTGCTAATTAGGTTAAAGAAAATAGAATGCAGATAGGTTTTAATGCAAAAAAATTCGTTGATAGCCGAAAAATCGATAGAAAAATTAACCCTTTCCTGTATAATCAGGTTTTGGATGCTTTCCATAATATCTTCGGTAAGCTCAGATAAACTTACCCACTCTCTTTTTTCTGTATTTTCTGTTCTGAGCTGTAAAACGTTATTCAAATCATTTACCACCTCATCCAATTTATTTACAGAAGTGAATATGGCGGTGATAAACTGATTTTTTTGTTCCTCGTTTAAATCATCGTGTTTTAAAATTTCTACCAATCCCATAATATTAGCCACCGGCAGTCTTAAATTGTGCGAAACGATATAGGCAAACTGCTCCAATTCTTTATTGCTACGCTCTAATTCTTTAATTTTTTGAAAAAGATGCGTTTCTGTTTGCTTACGCTGGGTAATATCTGCCCTAATGGCTACATATTGGTAGGGTTTTCCTTGTTCGTTAAGAAAAGGAACAATGGTTGTTTCTACCCAATAGGTGGTTCCATCTTTGGCTTTATTTTTAATTTCGCCCCTCCAGATTTCGCCACCGGCAATGGTTTTCCATAAATCTTTAATAAATTCTTTAGAATGATATCCGGAGTTTACGATCCGATGGTCTTGCCCGATCAACTCTTCGCGACTGTATTTAGCTATTTTGCAAAAATTATCATTGGCGTGTTTAATAACTCCCTTTTGATCTGTTATGGCCACAATAGAAGATTCATCTAAAGCATATTTATAGTCGGATATCTCCTTAATAATTTTCTGAAGATCCTCTTCTTCTTTCATACCAAATTTTATTTTATATAAATAAATTTAATACTAAAGATAATTAATTAAATTGAATATCTAAATTATTGCGAAAATTAATAATTCAATAACATGACATCTACAACATTCTTTACTATTCAATTAATTACTAATAATTATACTTCATCACGATCAAGAAAATTATAATTGATTTTATAAGTGAATAATAAAGTCTTATGGTGCTGAAGCTTACTTAAACCCCATTATTTGATTTAGAATTGTGACTATCGAGCTATTAAACAAGAAAAGGTCTCGATTTTATCGGGACCTTTTCTTGTTATTAGATAATAATCAGCGGTTTATTTTTTTTTGAATTGTCCGCTTAAGCCTTTTTCTGAACTGGTACCAATCATCACATCGAAATCTCCCGGTTCTACTATAAAATTTCCGGAATTATCATAAAAACCTAATTCTTTATCGGTGAGCGTAAATGAAATCAATTTAGATTCGCCTGGCAATAATTGAATTTTACGGAAACCCTTTAATTCTTTTACGGGGCGAACAACACTAGCAATTTTATCTCTTAAATACAATTGCACTACTTCTTCACCAGATCTTGCTCCCGTGTTTTTTACCGTAACGCTTACTTTAATTTGAGATGGGTTGGTATCATTAATAGTTAAGTCTGAGTATGCAAATTCCGTATAACTCAAGCCATAGCCAAAGGGATATAGCGGCTTATTGCTTTCATCTATATAATGTGTCCAAAACACTTCTGATTTTGGGCCTGGCCTACCGGTATTGTAGGTATTGTAGTAAATAGGCACTTGACCTACACTTCTCGGAAAGGTCATAGGTAATTTGCCAGACGGGTTATAATCGCCAAACAGCACTTGTGCAATGGCATTTCCGGTTTGTGTACCCAATTGCCAGGTTTCTACTATGGCCGGAATATGTTCATCGGCCCAAGTAATAGCCAGGGGTCTGCCGTTCATGAGTACGAGTACAATGTTTTTATTTACTTTATAAACTTCTTCCAACAAGTCCTGCTGTACGCCCGGTAAGTCTAGTTTTGTTCTGCTTCGGCCTTCGCCGCTTTGAAATCCATGTTCACCTAAAACCATAATTACTACTTCAGCATTTTTAGCAAGGGCAATGGCTGCATCGAATTCGCTTTTATCGGTTTCATTAATTTTAACTTCTTCGGCAAAAGAGGTTTGGCCTTTAACCAAATTTGCACCTTTAGCATAGGTAAAATCGGCACCGTATTTAGTCAATCCTTCTAGTACAGAAACCGCAGAACTATCGTCAGAACCAATTCTCCAACTACCTAATGGACTGTTTTTATCGTTGGCTAAAGCACCAATAACTGCAATTTTTTTCTGATTAGGATTGAGCGGCAATAACTGATTGTTATTTTTCAAAAGCACAATTGATTTTTTGGCCATATCTAATGCTGCAGCCATATGATCGGGATGATAAATGAGTTCTTTTTCTCTTTTCGTATCGCAATATCGGTAAGGATCGTCGAACAATCCGAGTTCAAATTTTACTCTTAATATCCGTTTTACTGCATCATCAATAACAGCGATTTTTACTTTGCCGCTTTCTACTAATTCTTTAAGGTGGGAAACATAGGCGTAAGATTCCATATCCATATCAGAACCTGCATTTGCAGACAGTTCTGCTACGTGTTTCAGGTCTTTGGCAAAACCATGGTCAATCATTTCCAGGCCAGAACCCCAATCAGATATTACAAAACCTTTAAATCCCCAGGCTTTTTTAAGGATATCTCTTTGTAAAAATGAATTTGCCGTTGCGGGTATCCCATTCAACACATTAAAAGAATTCATTACTGTTTTAACCTGCACATCTACAGCTGCTTTAAAGGGAGGCAATATGGTATTGTACAGGGTTGAAGTACCCATATCAACGGTATTGTAATCTCTGCCCGATTCTGCAAAACCATAGGCTGCAAAATGTTTGGCTGTTGCCGCGATGGTATTATTGGCCGACAAATCATCTCCCTGAAAACCTTTAATTCTGGCAACACCAATTAACGAGCCTAAATAGGGGTCTTCTCCTGCTCCTTCCATTACCCTACCCCAGCGGGCATCACGGCTAATGTCAACCATGGGTGCAAATGTCCAGTTAATACCCAATGCCGAAGCTTCAATTGCGGCAATACGAGCCGATTTTTCAATAGCTTCTAAATCCCAGCTTGCAGATTCTCCTAAAGGGATTGGGGAAAGTGTTTTATGGCCATGAATAACATCAAAACCAAATAATAATGGAATGCCCAACCTAGTTTCATTCACTACTATTTCTTGTAGTTTTCTAACGTTTTCTACCCCTTTAACATTGAGTACAGAACCTACTAACCCTTTTCTAAGGTGTTCGTATTTTAATTTGGCATTACCCTCTTTAGGAACCGGACCGGTAACTTCCCAAAATCCATTGTATTGATTCATCTGACCCACTTTTTCTTCGAGGGTCATTCTGTTTAAAAGAGCTGTTATTTTCTTATCAATGTCTGCAGATTGGGTAGACTTTTGAGCAAAACCCAGAACAGGAATCAGTAATAAAAAAACAATGGAGCGTAGACAAGCTTTAGAAATCATTATATATTGAATTGAATTTTTATTTAAAAAGCGGATTTACAAACTTTTTAAAGTACATAAATCCGCTTAAGTTGATTGTTGTATGCTTGTTATTTTATTTATAAATTCTGATGTAATCAACTTCCATGGTTGCACTGGTAACATTAGGATCTATGCTTCCTGCAAAATTACCTCCCATAGCCACATTTAATAGCAAAAAGAATTCGTGGTTAAAAGGTATGCTAGTGGAGTTAGCAACGGTATGAAAGAGTTGATTATCTACGTATATTTTAATGTAAGTAGCTGTCCAGTCCAAAGTATAAGTATGGAATTGGGTTGAGGCGTTTTCAATCACTTTGGTAGCTCCGTTAGCACTGCCCCCAAAACGTCCGGGATAATGCAGGGTGCCATAAATGGTATTTAATTGTCTGCCGAGATGTTCCATGATATCTATTTCACCACAATTTGGCCAGCCAACAGTACTAAAATTACTGCCAAGCATCCAAATTGCCGGCCAGGTTCCTACACCTTGAGGTACTTTTGCTGAAACCTCTACTTTGCCGTATTTAAACGAAAACTTGCCTTTAGTGAGCAACCTTGCAGATGTATATGCAAAGCCATTATAATCTTCTTTTTTAGCAGTTATTTTTAAAGTACCATCTGATACAATTACATTTTCTGCTCTAGATGTATAATATTGAGATTCCTGATTGCCCCAGCCTCCATCACCATTACCAGTATCATAATTCCAAACGGCTGGATTTGGAGCACCATTGGTGTTAAACTCCTCCGACCAAAAAAGTGTAGGTGTTGCAGGCTGTACGTTTACTGTAATTAATACTGATTTTGAAATTGACTTTCCACTGCTGCTGGTTGCAGTAACTGTAACTGTATAATCATTAGTTCCCTGCAAGGTATACTTGTAGGTAATTGTACCATCGGGTTCGGTTTTTGATTCTCCATCGCCAAATACAAAGCTGTATGAAGCTGCATTGGTGGCGGTAGCGGTAAAACTTACGTTACCGGTGCCATCAGTACTAATTTGGGTGGTTACCTGCAAATTTACAGGAGCTAACGGCTGTGCGCTATCGGCTCCTGCTTTTTTGCAGCCAATCAAAAAAAGACATAAAAGTATGTAACTAGTGATTTTTTTTGATGGGGTCATACTTATTTTACTTTGAATTTCTGGTACCATGCATTGCCATCAGCTCCAATACTGCGAACCGACAGCGTGGTATCTGTTAATTCTAAAATTTCATAAGTTGATGCGCCAACTCCCCAACTTAATAAACCATGCCCAGGAACCTTAAATTGAATGCGGGTAGAAATATCATCGGTGGTATTGGAATTTGCATCTGAAAAGGCCAGCATTTTAGTGCCACTGGTATCAAAATCATTCATCTCACCAGGTAAACCGTAGAATGCTGCATAATCGGGTATAATAAAAGTTTCGCCTTTATTATCTAAAACCAATGAAATGGAATTATCGCCAGCTTTGGTAAAAGTAAGCTCATCGTCGTACTCAGCAGGAGTACGGCTATTTGCAGCAGCCCCATAAAAACTTGGCCAAAATGTTTCTGGAAAATCTGCGTTGTCTGGTCCAGGCCCTATACCTATATGCCCCCAAGCAGTTTTATCGGCTATCCAAACCTTAGAGGTACCTCCTGTTAAGCCTGTCATAATATCAGCGGGGATATCAAATAAGGTTAATACGGTTATCTTTTTTGTTAAGGTTGATGCTGAACCACCGGTACCATTAGCGGTAATGGTAATTACATAATCAAAGGTGCCAGGCATGGCATACTTATGTGTATAAGTGCCGGGAGCTAACATTTTAACTTCTCCATCGCCGTAATCCACTTTAAAGCTAATTACATTGGTGGCAGCTAGGGTAATAGTTACATTCCCCGATCCGTCGCCGGTTGGGGTTCCTACTGCAGCTCCTTGCAAAGCAGTAGTTAAAGCTAAGCCCGATGGCGTTTTGAATTCGCCAAAGCTATACTCCTCTTTTTTACAGCTACTTAGCAATACAAGACATACTGCTGCAAAAAGGGTGATTTGTTTCATGAATGTTTTCATAATCTAATTCGTTTATCTATTAATTAAGCGTGATGTCATCGAAATAATAAACAGTGCCGGCAGCTGTGCTTCCTAAATCAAAAGAAACAACAACTTGTGGCATGGTAGGGGCCCCTGGGGTTAGACCTGTGAAATCGAAGGTAAGTTCTTCCCAGGCATTGGCTACCGTAGTTGGTACTTCTAGCGCCATTCCGCTACCATCGCCCCAGCCATAATCAAATTTAAATTGAACCATGGTGCCCACTGCGGGTGACCATACTTTCATTTTAACGATTTTTTTGCTGCTTGCAAATACATAAGGGTATTCTAAAGGCAATGCGGTACCAGCCCATGTTTCCCAACCTCTTACCGATTTAGCTACATTATCGCTTGTATTAACGCTTGGATCGGGATTGGCTACTATCGAAGAGTTTGTTCCTCCAAAACCAAGAAGACTATAATTGGTAATGGTGGATTCGAAATTCATTGGAATGCTTTGGTCTATTTTATCCTGTAAACGGATATCGTCCATATAGAAGGTATAATTTGAACCTCCATCGCCCATGGTTCCATTATCAAAAATGAATACCAGGGTACTGTAATTACCCGCCGGAATGTTGGTATAATCAAACACCATATCTTCCCAAGCATTGGCTACAGTACTGACCGCAGTTTTATCATAATTTATACCACCAGCTCCTTCTACTTTTAACAATACATTAGCACCTACTCTTGGCGACCAAACTTTCATTCGGAAAATTTTTCCTTCCGAAAAATCAATAGGTTCTGACAAGGCAAACGTAGCTCCGCCATAAGTTTCCCAAGGCTGACCACCTGCATTTTTAACCATTTTAAACACTTTATTGCTGGTATTTATACCTGTAGCATCCGGATTGGTTACTACACTTAATGCACCACCTGCAAAATTACCTATAGCACCTGCATAATTTAGGGTGGTAGATTGTAAAGTGATTGGTAAAGTTATTGGATCTTCAATTACTACGCTTTGGGTAACTGTAGTAGTAGCAACACCACCACTTAAAGCAACAAGTGTTATGGTATAGGTACCAGGCGTTGCGTAAGTATGATTTATAGTTTCACCTTCTAAAAATGATACCGGAACCTCATTAACCCCGCCATCACCGTAAGTAACCTTAAACAAGGTTTCGTATTTAGCTGTTGCTGATACGTTTACTATGAATTTGTTACCTGCATCAATGGCAGCGGTTAACATTACATCTTCAGGTGCACGGAACGATACGGTTAATTGTTTGGTGCTTTCTGTAATTTTACCACTAACACCATAAGCTACTGAACGTACGGTATATACGCCTTCTGGGTAGGTATGGGTAATGCTGGCTCCAGCTAATACACGAACGGCTGTTGAAGCGCCGTGCCCTAAATAAATATCGTAAGCAGTGGCACCCTCTCCGTTTGGAGTGATGGTTACTAAACCAGTATTATCTTGGGTAATGTTAAAAAACGGATCTAAGTTTGCAGGTGCGCTAAGGGTTTCTAAGAACGATACGTCGTTAAACGTATCTTTCTCACAACCTGCAAATACAAGCAGCGCAAAGGCTAAGCTTAGTATGTTTTTGATTGATTTCATCTCTTTATATCTTTTAATTATTAATTATAATTAGGGTTCTGTACTAAACCTGAAATATCAACTTCAGTTTGTGGGATAGGGAAAACTTCGTTTTTACCTACCACAAACCCAGTAATTTTTGTTGCAGCCTGTCCGGTTCTTACTAAATCGAAGAAACGATCGCCTTCCATAGCTAATTCTAATCTGCGCTCATCCCAAATAGCCTGTTTTAAAGCAGTTCCGGTTGCGGTTACATCTTTACTAGCATCATTTACTCCAAAAGCACGTCGACGTACTCTGTTTAAATAATCTTTCGCTTTGGTATCATTCGCTGCAGTGGCTCTGTTATTTGCTTCGGCAGCCATTAATAATACATCAGCATAGCGGATGGTTCTGAAATTATTCAGATAGTTTAATGCGGCTTCGCCACCTGATTCACCATTTCTAGGTAAATATTTCTGGTTGTACAAACCGGTGTTTCTGTAAGGCGCTACGGTATAAGTAATATTAAAACCAGGATTAGCCGCCGAATAGGCTTCTATATCCAATACAGTTACTTCTTTTCGGGTATCTCCGGCGGTATAAGCACTTGCCAAATTAGTGGTTGGTAAATTGCTACTCCAACCAGCAGCATAAGGGCTGCTACCGGTAATATTACGAATACCAGACATTTGCACAGCTATGTTACCTTGTCCTCTGGTAGCCCCTGCAGTTCCCCAATCGTGACCTAAACTGGTGTTGGAGTATTGTATTTCAAACACAGATTCCGGACCATTTTCTCCGGCATTTAAAAAGATATTACCAAAATTGCTTACTAAGCTGAATGGGCCGTTAACCACATTTTCTAACATGGTTGCAGCGGCATCAAATTTATTTTGATACAATAAAACTTTACCTAATAAAGCCTGAGCAGCGTATTTGGTTACTCTGCCTTTTTCTGCATTGGTAGTAGGCAAAACGGCAATGGCTGCATTTAAATCAATTTCAATTTGTTCGTAAACCTCTGCCTGGGTTGCTCTTTGGTATTGCTTAGAGTCAGCAACACCTAGTCTTTTTTCAGTAAACAAAGGTACTCCTCCAAACATCTTAACTAATTCGAAGTAATAAAACGCTCTTAAGAAGTATACTTCTCCGTAAAGGGCATCTTTTCCTGTAAAATCTAATTTAGATTTGTTTTCGTGAAGATAGTTAGCACGATTAATGCCTTCGTAGCAGGCTTTCCAAGATTCTGCGAGGTTGCCGTTGTTGGCATCTACCAGATAATTGTCGATATCTTGTAATCCTACGTTATCGGTTGCATTTTCGCCACCCGAAACCGAGTTATCTGAGGCGATATCTCCAATTACGGTATTGGCCCATATCCACTGTAAAGGGGAATAAACACCAACTACCATTTTCTGGTAATCGTCTGCTGTTTTTAAATAACTAGCCGCCGTAATTTGATAATCATCTTGTGGATTATAATCCACAAACTTTTTGCATCCTAAAGCCATGATAGCGACTAAGGATAGGCTGATGATATATTTGATTTTTTTCATTTTAGTGCTTTTTTAATATTAGAATTTAACATCAAGTCCTAAAGACCAGGTTCTGGCTTGTGGATATGCTCCACGATCTATCCCGGTATCTAAAATTCCTCCAGAAATTTCCGGATCGTAGCCTGAATATTTGGTAAATGTGTAAGCATTTTTAACCTGGGCATAAATACGCAGTTTATTAATTGCTTTACTTTTTAAGAAGGTACCAGGGAAGGTATATCCTAATTGAACATCCTTAATTTTGATAAATGAGCCATCTTCTACATAGCGGTCAGAAGCTCTGGTGTTTCTATTATCATCAGAAGCGGTGTATCTTGGATTTCTGGCATCGTTGGTGCTTCCTTCACCTGTCCATCTGGCCAGTACTCCTCTGTATTTATTGGTCATTAATAAATTTCTTTCGAATGCTCTGTAAATATCGTTACCTACTGATGCATAAACGAAAGTATTAAAGTCGAAACCTTTGTACTCTAAACTTAGGTTCCATCCCATGGTAAAGGTTGGGAATGGATCGCCAATTTTGGTACGGTCTAAATCAGAAATTAAACCATCACCGTTAACATCTGCATAGCGGATATCTCCTGGTTTTGCATTTGCTTGTGTTGGTGCGGCGGCAATTTCAGCCATATTTTGAAATAAGCCATTGGTTTTGTAACCAAAGAAATAACCCGGGCTGTTTCCTGTTTCAAAACGGGTAACTGCTTGCTCTGGAATACCATACTTACCCCCGACAATAAAACCGTCGTTGGTTTCGGTAACTAAATTTTTAGCTGTAGTAAAAGTGAGGTTAGTGTTTAGTTTAAAGTTTTTACCTAAAGTATTGGTATAACCTAAATTTAAATCTAAACCTTTTGTTTCTGTAGTACCAATATTAGCTGTTGGTAATGCTGCGGTACCTAAATACAGGGATAAACTTGGGGTAAATAACAATCCGCTGATATTTTTTTGGAAATAATCTCCAGATAAGGAGAATTTATTATCCATGAAATACAAATCGAAACCTACGTTTAACTGTTCTTGTTTTTCCCAAGATAAATTATCATTACTAAAAGAAGCTAAGGTTGAGCCAATAGAAGCATCTGGTCCGAAAGGATATCCGGTATGATTTCCTGAACCGTATTCATAAACACCTGATGCAATTTTTTGGTACTGCGGACTTACGTTTTCGTTACCCGTTGTACCAAAACTAGCTCTAAGTTTTAAGTAATCGATAAAATCAGATTTGAAGAAATCTTCGCTGGATACAACCCATGCCAATGAACCGGCATAGAAATTAGCGAATTTGTTATTGGCACCAAATGCATAGGAACCATCTTTTCTGGCCGAAAATGAAGCCAGATATTTTTCTTTATAATCATAGTTCAATCTTCCGAAATAAGAAAGGTTTCTTCTTTCGTACTGATAAGATCCTACTGAATATCCGGACTGATCGTCAGTTGGCACTCCTGTTGCCGCAGATATATCTGCAAAATTCCAGGAATTAAAAGGAACATCTTCTCTAGAACCGCTGATGTTGTTACCTGTTACTTTAGACATGGAGAAACCTGCAACAACGTCAAAGCTATGGTCTTCTTTCAGTTTAAAATCGTAATTAGCGAAGGTTTCGAAGGTATTGTTGAAATAATTGGTTTTATACTCAGATACACTGTTATGCTTTCCGGCTATGGTGGTTCCATCCGGATTTAAAGTAGAATTGGCATGACCTATTCCGTAATAAACCAGTGGTGCAAATCCTTTACCGGTTACATCGGTATTGGTATAGCCGTATCTGGAAGTAATTTTCAGATTTTCAGCTACATCATACTGCAATTCTAACTTTCCATATAGTTTACTGGTGTTAGATTTATTGTAGGTATTTTCTAACTGGGTAAGTGGATTGAAGTTTTCGGATAAGATGGTAGTACTTACACCGTATTTACCATAAGTACCTGGTACGTTATTTAAAACAGGTACAGTAGGATCAAAGTTTAATGCATTTCCGAGAACACTATTGAAACCATTTTCGGCAACATTTGCACCTTTAATATTTACAAAACTGGTATTGGCAATAAACTTAAATTTTGGCGCCAAATCAATATTGATGTTAGCCGTAGCATTTGCACGATTGAAGTAAGATTTATCTGATCCACCCACAATACCACCCTGACCGGTATACGCACCAGAAACAAAATAACCTATTTTATCGCTTCCGCCCTTGGCGTTAATGGTATGTGAACTTAAACCGGCATTTTTAAATACCTGATCTTGCCAGTTAGTACCGATACCTAAAGTTGATAGGTTAGAAAATACGATAGGCAAACCCGCCGCCGCATTTCCTTCGTTAATCATAGCTGCGTATTCGGTGGCATTTAAAACACCAATAGTGTTCATTACTTGCTGTACGCCGAAGTTACTGCTATAATTAATTTCTGTTTTCTGGTTCTTTTTACCAGATTTAGTTGTTACCAAAATAACTCCATTACCACCTTTTACACCATAAATGGCAGTAGTGGCTGCGTCTTTCAATACGTTAACAGATTCAATATCCGCAGCGTTGATAGAATTCAAATCATCCAGACTTTGAACTGAACCATCCACAATAACCACCGGGTCGGTACCACTGTAAGAAGGAATACCTCTAATTAATACCGTTGGCTTTGCGCCCGGTGAACCATTAGAAACAACTGTTACGCCCGAAGCTCTACCCTGTAAAGCATCTTCCGCTCTAACTGGTCTGAGTTTTTCAATATCAGCACCTTTAACAGTAGAAATAGCGCCCGATACTTTAGTTACTTTTTGAGTACCGTAACCCATCACAACAAATTCGTCCATAGAATTCATCATGTCTTCCAATTCGATGGTAATGGGCCCTTCTTTAGTAACCGTAAATCGAACCGGGTTCATTCCGGTATAAGTAACCAGAAGTGTAGCACCTTTCTGCAAAGAAACCTTAAAGTTTCCATTTGCATCGGTGATCGTTGAATTGGTAGTTCCTGCAACAGTAACCGTAGCTCCTATTAAGGATTCGTTGGTGGTTTTGTTTTTAACCTTACCGGAAACAGAAAGCGTCTGTGCCATTACCGGATGTAAAAAACTGCCGCAGAACAACATGCCAATACATAGCAATGTGATTTTGAATTTCATAAAGAAATCGTTTTTAGTAAATTAATAATTTGGTTAATTGGTTATAATTGGAAATCAAATATTGTATTAAACATTTACAAACTCCAAACAAGGCACTACATCATTACTACATCAAAACACTTAATGCTTTGATTTACATACTATTTAAGCAAATATGGTACTACATCAGCCTATTTTTTTTACCTTCAAAAAACAATTCAATAATTTTTGATGAAAAAAATTCTACTATTAATCTTTTTGCCACTACAATTATTTGCGCAAAACACTATAGGCTTGCCCGATGTAATCAATTATACTAAACAATCTTATCGGGGCGGTTTACAAAACTGGGATATTAAACAAGATATTAATGGCATTATTTATGTTGCCAATAATGAGGGTTTACTCAGTTTTGATGGAACGTATTGGAATCTATATCCTTTACCGAATAAAACTATTGTCCGTTCGGTAGCCATTGGATCTGATCATAAAATCTATGTTGGTGGTCAGGATGAATTGGGTTATTTTTCTCCATCAGAAAACGGTTCTCTTATTTACTATTCTTTAGTGTCTAAAATCCCAATTAACGATAGATCTTTTGGTGATGTTTGGGATATAGTTTCTTATCAAAATCAACTCTTATTCAGAACATCCTCCAGAATTTTTAAATTATCGGGAAATCAATTTAGTATAGATAAATCGGAAAATGAGTGGACTTTTTTAGGAGTTTACAACAACAAACTGATTGCGCAAGACTACAAAAAGGGATTAAAACAGCTTATTAATCACAAATGGGTCAAATTTAATTTACCATCAGAACTTCCGATAAATGATCCGGTGACGGGGATTTTACCCATCCGGCAAAACAACGCTATAATCACCACCCTGAAAAGTGGTTTATTTATTCTAAATGAATCCCAAATAAGTTCATTAAAATCAACAAATAATACTTTTTTTAAAAACGAGCGTATTTATGCAGCTACTAAAGTAAATACCGAATGGCTGGCTTTGGCCACCAGTAATAGTGGCGTTTATATTGTAGATACTAAAGGAAATATTATTCAAAGTTTTTCTCAAACTGAAGGACTTCAGAACAATAATGTATTAAGTATTTTTTTAGATAATCAAGCCAACCTTTGGCTGGGTTTGGATAATGGTATCGATTTTATTGCACACAATAGTGCTATTAAACAGATTAACCCTTTTTTACAAGGAGGTTCTGGCTATACTGCTTTAATTGATAATACTAACTTGTTTTTGGGCACTTCTAATGGTTTATACAACATTTCGCTTCAGCAAAAACAAGATTTAAGTTTCAGTAAAGGTCGATTTGTGCCCGTAAAGCAAAGCAAAGGACAAACCTGGGGTTTAGCTAAACTAAAAGATCAGATACTTTTGGGACATCATGAAGGGGCATTTAGCGTTGAGAATAACCAGTCAACAAGTCTTACAAACCAGTCTGGCTTTTGGAATTTTTCTGCCATTCCCGGAACCCAGCAAATGGTTGCTGGTAATTATAAAGGATTAGTAGTATTTGATTATCAAAACGGCCAGTTTAAGCCAACAGAACAGATTAGCGGCTTTCAAGAATCTTCTAGATACGTAGCAATAGATAATGAATCGAATATTTGGGTATCACACCCCTATCATGGTGTGTATAAAATAAGCAGGCCCAAAAATGGTAAATCCATCATAAAAGCTTTTAACAAACAAAATGGATTGCCATCTATCATGAACAATCATGTGTACAAAATTAAAAATGAGATACTGATAGCTACGGATAAAGGGATATACAGCTATGATAAAATAAAGCAGAAATTCAGTCCAACAGCCACCTATCAGCACATGTTAGGAAACCAGAGCATACGATATTTAAAAGAAGATACCGAAGGAAACGTATGGTTTATACATGAAAAAAGTTTAGGTGTAATTGATTTTTCATCAAAAAAACCGTCGGTTACCTATCTTCCTGAACTCAACAATAAAATGCTAAGTGGCTTTGAATTTATTTATCCACTCAACTCACAAAATATATTTTTAGGTGGCGAAAAAGGGTTTTACCACATCAATTATCAAAAATATAAACAAACAATACCAAAGCTCAAAGTGCAAATTAGAACAGTCCGCATTATAAGTGATACCGACAGTTTATTATTTGGCGGGTATTTCAACGAAGCAAATCAGCGGCAAATTCAAAATCGAAAATTAATTAAAGAGGTTGAAAATAAATGGAAAAACATTCGATTTGAGTTTGCATCTACTCTATTTGCGTACCAAGCAAACCTGGAATATAGTTTCCGCCTTAAAGGTTTTGACAATAACTGGTCTGAATGGACTAAACGAACCGAAAAAGAATATACCAATTTGCCCGGTGGCACCTATACATTTGAAGTTAAGGTAAGAAATAATTTAGGCAACGAGTCGGCAAGTAATCAGTACACTTTTAAAATGCGTCCACCTTGGTATTTAACCAATTTAGCAAAAATTGCATACTTCCTACTTTTTATAAGTGGTATAGGTTCACTAAACAGATGGCAGCGAAAAAAATTCAAATTACAGCAAGCCAGACACGAAGAAGAACAGAAACGACTTTCTTATATCCATGAATTAGAAATGAATAAAACGGAAAGTGAATTACTTAACCTGAAAAATGAAATTTTAGAAGCAGAAATAAGTTATAAAAACTCAGAACTGGCTTCTTCTGCCATGCACCTGGTTAAAAAAAGCGAACTACTAACAAAAAGTAAAGAAGAACTTAGTCAGGTAATGAAAAGCCTAGATAATCCACAAGCCATTTCAGAACTCAGAAAAATGATTAAATCATTAAGTGCTGATGAAAACATGGATAAAGAATGGGAGAACTTTACCAAACATTTTGATAAAGTTCATAGTAATTTCCTCAGCGATTTAAAAGTAAAACATCCAAATATCACTCCGAATGAGCTTAAACTCTGTGCCTATTTAAGAATGAATCTCAGCACCAAAGAAATAGCCCAATTAATCAATATTTCTGTTCGCGGCGTTGAAATTAGTCGTTACAGGCTACGTAAAAAATTACAAATCCCAACAGAAACAACCTTATTTGATTATCTGATTAACTTTCAAAGCAAAAGCTAGAGAACCGCATTTTGACCAGAATATAACAAACCGTTTGAACCGGTAAGGCAAGCAAAGATGTAATTTTAGGCACATGAAAAGTAACATCAAAAAGGGATTCTATTTCAAAACATTCGAGGCAGATCAGGTCTCTCCTTTCGATCAGCTTTTCGGAATTTTCAAAGAATTAATCACCCATACTTCAGGCGATTTTGACGAAGCCATCGACTGGTTAAGAGAGTTGGATAAAGAATATAAACTCACCACTCCGGATTATACCATCGACGATTTTATTGAAGATTTAAAAAAGAAGGGCTACATCCGCGAAGAAATTAAAGATGACGGAACCAGCGGAACCGGAATTACAGCCAAAACCGAACGGGCTATCCGCCAGCAGGCTTTAGATCAGATTTTCGGTAATTTAAAGCGTAGCGGCAGCGGTAACCATAAAACAAAAAGCGCTGGTAACGGCGATGAACACACCGGCGAATTCAGAGAGTTTCGTTTTGGCGATGGCTTAGAGCGTATTTCTTTAACAGAAAGCCTGCGTAATGCCCAAATTAACAATGGCGCCGAGGAGTTTCAGCTCACCGAAAACGATTTGGTGGTAGAAGAAACCCAGTTCAAAGCGCAAATGAGTACTGTACTGATGATTGATATTAGCCACAGTATGATTTTATATGGCGAAGACCGCATTACGCCTGCCAAAAAGGTAGCCATGGCTTTGGCCGAATTAATCACCAGCCGTTACCCAAAAGACACGCTCGACATATTGGTTTTCGGCAACGATGCCTGGACAATCGCCATTCAGGATTTACCCTATCTTAAAGTGGGCCCTTACCATACCAATACCGTGGCCGGATTACAGTTAGCCATGGATCTGCTTCGCCGGAAACGGAATACCAATAAGCAGATTTTTATGATCACCGATGGCAAACCCAGCTGCGTGAGAGAACGCGATGGTTCGTACTATATGAACAGCAACGGATTAGACCAATATATTGTAGATAAATGCTATACCCAAGCCCAGCAAGCTCGTAAACTGCATATTCCCATTACTACATTCATGATAGCCAATGACCCCTATTTGCAGCAATTTGTGAACGAATTTACCGAAGCCAACCAAGGGAAAGCGTTCTATACCGGCTTAAAAGGTTTAGGCGAAATGATTTTTGAAGATTACGAAAACAATAGAAAGAAGAAATTAAGATAGACGATGAAAATAGAACAAATACATACGCTAGGCGAATTAAAAAAAGCAGGATATCAAAGCAAAAGCATTAAAGATGAATTGAGAGATAACCTTCGTGCAAAAATTCAATCTGGAGAACCCGTTTTTGAAGGTGTTCATGGTTTTGAAGATACCGTAATACCAGAATTAGAGCGGGCCATTTTATCTCGTCATAATATCAATTTATTGGGATTAAGAGGACAAGCCAAAACCCGTTTGGCCCGTTTAATGATTCATTTATTAGATGAATACATGCCCATTGTGGCCGGTTCAGAAATTAACGACGACCCTTTAAAACCTATTTCACGTTTTGCAAAAGACCTGATTGCAGAAAAAGGGGATAAAACGCCTATTGAATGGATACACCGCAACGAACGTTTTTTCGAGAAGCTGGCTACGCCTGATGTTACCGTGGCCGATTTAATTGGCGATGTAGACCCCATTAAAGCCGCCAATCTGAAATTATCTTATGCAGATGACCGGGTAATCCATTTTGGGATGATACCGAGAGCAAACCGCTGTATTTTCGTCATCAATGAATTACCAGATTTGCAGGCCCGTATCCAGGTAGCCTTGTTTAATATTTTACAGGAAGGCGACATCCAGATTCGTGGTTTTAAATTACGTATGCCGCTGGATATGCA
>CAZFAE010000001.1:19288-57779 GCA_964516035.1 uncultured Sphingobacterium sp. | reverse complement strand
AGGAAGGCGACATCCAGATTCGTGGTTTTAAATTACGTATGCCGCTGGATATGCAATTTATATTTACCGCTAACCCCGAAGATTATACCAATCGCGGTAGCATTGTAACCCCTTTAAAAGACCGTATCGGTTCTCAAATTCTCACCCATTATCCAGACAGTATTGCTATTGCCAGAACCATTACCGAGCAGGAAGCCAAACTGGATAATAAACAAAGAGATTTGGTTTATGTGCCCTCACTGGCCAAAGATTTATTAGAACAAATTAGTTTTGAAGCCCGTGAAAGCGAATTTATTGATGCCAAAAGCGGCGTAAGTGCCCGTATGAGCATTACTGCTTATGAAAACTTATTGAGTACCGCCGAACGTCGTGCCTTAAAATCTGGCGATGCAAAAACTACCGTTCGACTTTCTGATTTCATGGGAATTATTCCGGCCATTACCGGAAAAGTGGAATTGGTTTACGAAGGAGAACAGGAAGGTGCCGCAGCAGTAGCCGAAACTTTAATCAACCAGGCCATTCACACTTTCTTTCCAGGATATTTTCCTAAAATAGAAAAACTGGAAAAACAAGCTGATAAAAGTCCGTATAACGAGCTATTAGAATGGTTTTTTACCGAAAGCGGTTTCGAATTATTAGACGATTGTTCGGATAAAGAATATCAGAGCATTTTAGATACAGTAGCACCTTTGGATGTGTTAATTAATAAATATCAACCAAAATGCAATCCGGCAGACCGCTATTTTATTAAAGAATTTATTCTTTGGGGATTGGTAGAATACACCAAATTGAGCAAAGACAGAATAAAAAAGGGTTATCAGTTTAAAGATATTTATGGAAGCTTTATAGATAAGCTATAAGTATTATTTATAGCCAATTCTGGTTCGTTCTTTTTGCTCAGTTTCTTGTTTATTTTTATGAAGCAAATAATTTAGGGCTTCATAAACATCTTTAAACTGTTTGTTGTACTGGCTTTCGATTTCTTTAATTTTATCAGTTAAATCTTTGTGCGTTAAAGCATACTGACGCATAAAAACAAAGGCCCTTACAATTTGAATATTTACCTGTATGGCTTTGGGATTATTCAACACGCTGGCCAGCATGGCTACCCCCTGCTCGGTAAATGCGAATGGTAAATATTTACTAAACTTCCCTTTCCCATTCTCTAAGGACGCAAATTGCGTCCTTAGAGAATTATACTCGTCTCGGGTGAGTTCAAACATAAAATCAAAAGGAAAACGGTCCTTATTTCTACGAACCGCTTCTTTTAAACGTTTGGTTTCGGTCTCATAAAGTGCTGCCAAATCGAAATCGAGCATCACTTTATATCCTCTTAATTCGTAAATTTTAGATTGAATAGCTGGTAAATGCATAGGTAGTTTATAAGTTTCCAAAACGTAAACTCAAAAACTTTAGTATGCTTTTGCGAGAATAAAGAAGAAATTAGATTTACTTTCCAATACAAAACTTAGAGAAAATATTCTCCAATAAATCATCGGTAGTAACCAAACCGGTAATTTCACCCAGATAGTGTAAAGCCTGCTTGATATCGCTGGATAAAAAATCGGAAGCCACGGCCAAATCCAGATTTTCCAATACCCGGTTCAGAGCTTCTTCTGTATTTTTTAAAGCTTCCAAATGGCGGATATTGCTAATCATTACTTCATCATTTGCCACATTCGCTAGGTTTACTTTACGTAAAATCTCAGCTTTTAATTCGTCAATACCGGTTTGTTTTTGCGCAGAAATGGCTAATAATTCGGCATGCGAAGTATCTGTTTGCAAATCCGATTTATTCATCAAGGCGATATAAGGAATATTCAAACCCTGAATAGCCTTCAATTGTTCCTGGATGTTGGGCGCATCCTGGTCTGGCGTAAAAAGATAAATAATCAGCTTAGCCTGTTTCATTTTATCGTGGGTACGCTCCACTCCTTTTGCCTCAATCACATCTGCGGTTTCGCGAATTCCGGCGGTATCAATAAAGCGGAAATTAATACCATTTAGCACCATTTCATCCTCAATGGTATCGCGGGTGGTGCCGGCAATTTCAGAAACAATGGCTCTATCCTCATTCAAAAGAGTATTAAGTAAGGTTGATTTACCCACATTGGGCTGACCGGCAATAACTACCGGCACTCCGGTTTTAAGCACATTGCCTTGGTCAAACGATTGAATTAAAGTTTGAATTACCCGGTTAATACGGGCGATGAGATTTTTAAGCTCGTCGCGATTGGCAAATTCTACATCTTCTTCGGCAAAATCGAGCTCCAACTCAATCATCGAGGCAAAATGAATCAGTTCTTCTCTCAATTGTTTCAATTGATTTGAAAAACCACCACGCATTTGCTGTATAGCCATTTGATGCGATGCCTGAGAATTGGAAGCGATCAAATCGGCAACAGCTTCAGCCTGCGATAAATCCAATTGCCCGTTTAAAAATGCACGAAGCGTAAATTCTCCAGGTTTGGCAGCACGGGCGCCATGAGCCATTAATAATGTGATTACTTTTTGGATGATATACGCAGAACCGTGGGTAGAAATTTCTACCACATTTTCGCGGGTATAAGAATGCGGCCCAACAAACAAAGAAACCAATACCTCATCTACAATCTGCTCCCCATCTCTAATTGTTCCAAAATGAATAGTATGAGAGGGCTGTTTAGCCAAGTCTTTCCCTTTAAAAACCTTTTGAGTGATAGTAATTGCATCTGAGCCAGAAAGCCGGATAACGCCAATGGCTCCGCTGCCGCCGGGTGTAGCCAGGGCAACTATCGTATCTGAAGAGTAATTAGTATTGAGTATTGAGTATTGAGACATCGAGATTTAAATAGTTAGCGAATTTCGGGTATTTCATCAGCTAAACCTAAAATTTTTCTTCTATTCCTAGTCCAAAGAGTGCAAAATCGTATTTAACCGGGTCTGTTGGGTCAAATTGTTTGAGGTTTTCGGTCAGTTCTAAGGCAGTTTTCCAGTCCAATTGGCTGCGTTCAATCAATCCGAGTTTTCTGGCAACCCGCTCTACATGCACATCAATGGGGCAAATTAACTGAGCAGGTTTAATCTGGTTCCAAAGCCCAAAATCAACGCCCATTTCATCTTTTCTCACCATCCACCTTAAAAACATGTTGATGCGTTTACAACCCGATTTTTGCGAAGGTGCCGAAACGTGTTTCATCGTCCGGCGAGGAAAATCATCGCTAATTGAAAAGAAATAGCGCCTAAAATGATTGAGCATTTGCTCCATGTCCATTTCCTTGGCATTTCCTTCCGGGATAAAAGCAGATTCTAAACTTTCGTGCTGCAGGTAGTGCTGTTTAAAAAAATGAATAAAATAGAGGGTATCGGTATCGTTAAAAGTGCGGTGTTTAAAATGTAGCAATTTCTTTAAATCGCTATCGCGATGATTCCGCACAAAATCATAAGGCGCTCCATCCATCAAATCAATCAATTCTCGGCATTTATTGATGATGGTTTTACGCTGGCCCCAAGCTAGAATAGAAGCCCAAAATCCCATAATTTCTATATCCTGTTTAATAGAAAAAAGATGCGGAATAACGATTGGGTCGTTCTCTATGAAATCCGGCCGGTTGTATTGAGCGGCCTTGGCATCAAGAAAATCTTTTAGTTGAGAGTTGGAGGCCATGAGTTGAAAGTTTATAGTACAGAGTATTTAGTAGTTAGTATTTAGACTGGAGGCCTAAATAGGTTTAATATCTAAATACTAACTACTAAATACTAACTACTTAAAAGAGCTTGCTCCAAATCGGCAATCAAATCTTCAATATCCTCTACTCCTACGCTTAAACGTAATAAAGTGTCGGTTACGCCTGCTTTTTCGCGTTCTGCTTTAGGAATTGATGCATGAGTCATGGTAGCCGGGTGGTTAATTAAAGATTCTACTCCGCCTAATGATTCGGCCAGGGAAAATACTTTAAAAGAAGAAGCCAGCTTAAACGTTGATTCAGTAGTGGCACCTTTGGTGCTAAATGAAATCATACCACCAAAATCACGCATTTGTTTTTTAGCTATTTCATGGTTCGGGTGGTCGGTAAAACCTGGCCAGTACACCAATTCTACTTTAGGGTGTGCTTTTAAATATTCGGCCACTTTACGGCCGTTTTCGCAATGCGCTTTCATGCGTAAATGAAGCGTTTTTAATCCACGCAAAACCAAAAAGCTATCCATAGGTCCTGGTACGGCACCGCATGAATTTTGTATAAATGCTAAACGCTCAAATAAATCCAAGCGATTAGTCATTAAAGCGCCCATAATAACATCTGAGTGGCCACCTAAATATTTGGTGGCTGAATGCATCACAATGTCTGCACCTAAATCGATTGGGTTTTGTAAATACGGCGAAGCAAAGGTATTATCTACCACTAAAAGTAGGTTATTTACTTTCGCGATATCGGAAACAGCTGCAATATCCACAATGCGCATGGTAGGGTTGGTAGGTGTTTCTATCCATACCATTTTGGTGTTTTCGTTAATATACGATTTGATATTATCGGCATCGTTCAAATCAACAAAATGAAATTTGATGTTATAATGCGCAAAAATCTGGGTAAACATGCGGTAAGAACCGCCGTATAAATCATTTCCGGTAATTACTTCGTCGCCCGGTTTCAACAGTTTCATGGCCGTATCCGTTGCCCCCATTCCGCTAGAGAAAGCCAAAGCAAATTCTGCATTTTCTAAAGCTGCAAGGCAATCTTCTAAGGCTTTACGGGTAGGATTTTTACCACGGGCATAAGCATAACCTTTGTGTTTTCCCGGAGATTCTTGCCAATAGGTAGAAGTCTGAAAAATTGGGGTCATAATGGCTCCGGTAGTTGGATCTGGCTCTTGGCCGGCATGTATTGCTTTGGTTCCGAATTTCATATCAATGTATCTTAAAATATTTTATGTCTCGTTTTTATAAAAATTTAGGACTTTGTGGCCCCTGGTTGAATAACAAATCTACTATACTTAAGTCTGGAATAAAACCATTCCGGTCTTCAAAAACCTGGAAATAGGCTTTCGCCGGATAAATGTTCTCTTTTTTAGGATGAATGGCCGTCCTGAAATCGATTATTTCTGGCGAAGGTTCCTCATAAGCAGCAGTAAATGGCAAAGTGGTACTTAATTTCAGTCTTTTTATCAGCAATTGAATCAATTCCATATTAAAATCGAAGAGGTATTCCCATTTCTGATGATAAAAGGGCGCAAAATCATCTTCGTAAAATTCAAAATAGGCAGAACTGCGATACGAAGTCTGTATGCTCAACCAATGCAGACGCTGCCACTTAAAATCATAAGAAATCTTTACATCCTTTACGGCGGTGTGTATTTTATTGCCCCTAACTACCGGCACAATCAGGTCTAACTTTCCGTTAGGAGAATGAATACTGGCCCGGTTACGGTAAGTTTGTTTCGGAAAATGCTCATGTTGATCAATAATCAAAGGCAGATTAACTTGTTGTAAAGCCGAAAAAAAGCCGACAGGCGGCAGATAAAATGAAGGTAAAATGGCGGCTTTATGCATGCTAAATTTTATGTTTGTACCTGGCTTTGCCAAAACTAAGTATTATAGCCCTATTGCCCAATTTTTATTCGAAGCTTAATGCAGAGTATTATAGAGATAAAAAGATGATTAAAATTTTATACTGGATACCCTATTCATTATTATATCTATTTTCATTATTACCATTTAGAGTTATTTACGCTCTTTCTGATGTACTCTACGTGGTGCTCTATTATCTGATTGGCTACCGTAAAGAAGTAGTTAGAGGTAATTTAAGCCGTTCTTTTCCAGATAAATCGGCAGATGAACGACTCGAAATCGAAAAAAAATATTTTCACTACCTGGCTGACAATTTAATGGAGAGCATTAAAATGATTAGCCTAAGTGAAAAAAGTTTAAATAAAAGATTCCGACTGGTTAATCCGGAATTAGTTCAGCACTATTTTGATAAAAAACAATCTGTTTTACTAGTTACCGGCCATTATGGTAATTGGGAATGGGCAGCTATTGGCGTAACCTCGGTGATTAAAACTAAAACCATTATGGTTTACAAACCCTTAACCAATAAAACTGTCGAAACTTTTATTAATAATATCAGAAGCAGATATAACGGTTTATTGGTACCGATGAAACAGACGGTTAAAACTATCCTCGACCATCGAGGAGAAACTTATATGGCTGTTTTTGCCAGCGACCAGACGCCTACCCGCCACGAAAAAAATCATTTTATTAGCTTTTTAAACCAACCCACTTCTGTTTTTCTGGGATTAGAAAAAATCGCCAAACTCACCGGCGATGTCATCGTTTACCTTAATATTGACTGTGTAAAACGTGGTTATTATGAAGCCCATTTTAAAGTATTGTTTGAGAAGCCTCTGGAAACCAAAGATTTTGAGATTACCGAAGCCTATAATCGGGAATTAGAAAGCATCATACGCCAAAAACCCCAATATTGGTTATGGTCTCACAAAAGATGGAAACATAAACCCCCGGTAAAAAATGCAGAATAAACCTAAAGTTGCGGTTGTTATTCTGAACTGGAATGGCAAAAACTACCTCGAAACTTTTTTACCGGCTTTAGTGACTTGTCCCTACTCTAATTTAGAAATTATTGTGGGCGATAATGCCTCAACAGATGATTCGGTAGATTTTATCAGGTCAAATTATCCGCAAGTAAAAATTATTATAACCGACCAAAACTATGGTTTTGCAGGCGGCTATAACCGGGTTTTAAAAGAAGTGGATGCCGATTATTTTGTGCTCCTGAACTCGGATGTGGAAGTAAGTTCTGGCGATTGGATCAGCCCGGTAATTAATTTAATGGAGTCGGATTCAAAAATTGCGGCAGCACAACCTAAAATTTTAAGCTACCGCGATAAACAAAGTTTTGAATACGCCGGTGCCGCCGGTGGTTTTATTGATAAATGGGGCTATGCTTTTTGCCGTGGTCGCTTATTTGATACCATTGAAAAAGATGGAGGCCAATACAACCGGGCTTCCGAAATATTTTGGGCCAGCGGTGCGGCATTTTTTATCAAAAAATCATGCTGGGATGAAGCAGGCGGTTTTGACGAGGATTTCTTTGCTCATATGGAAGAAATTGATTTGTGCTGGCGGTTAAAACACCTGGGCTATCAAATTTGGTATTGTCCAGATTCGGCGGTTTACCATGTTGGCGGCGGTACCCTATCGGCCGAAAGCCCGCATAAGACCTTCCTCAATTTCCGTAATAATTTATTGATGATTCAAAAAAACACCTCGGGATTTATAGGAACTTTTAAAATTATAGTTCGCTTTTTTCTGGACTTCTTATCGCTCATCAAATTTTTGATGGATAAAAATCCTAAAAACGCCTGGGCTATCAGCAGAGCGCATGTAGATTTTTTAAAGAAAGCCTCACAGAATGTTAAAAAGAGAAAAACGCTTGGTCAAAAATTTAATGCCGTAGGATTATATCCCAAAAGCATAGTTTGGGATTATTTTGGATTAAATAAGAAAAAGTATAGCGATTTATAGTAGAAAACTCTCCAAAGCCAAACGGTAACTGTCCAGTCCGAAACCACTAATTACACCCTTACAGTTTTTAGCCATTAGCGAAACCTGGCGATACTCTTCTCGGGCATACACATTAGAAATATGAACTTCTATAACCGGTGTATTAATTGCTGCAATCGCATCGGCAATAGCCACCGAAGTATGAGTATAGCCCCCGGCATTCAGAATAATTCCATCGGCAGAAAAGCCAATTTCATGCAATTTGTTGATGATTTCGCCCTCTACATTGCTCTGAAAATAACTGATATTTAGAATGGCGTATTTAGCCTGCAGTTCTTCTAAAAAAGACTCGAAACCTTTGTCGCCGTAAATAGATTTCTCCCGTACGCCGAGTAAGTTTAAATTTGGACCGTTGAGGATGTGTATATTCATCTTTTCAAACATAAAATTTTAAATCGACAATTCATTGAACTGGGCATCATTAAGCAAAGGTTTTAAAAGCTATTTACGTCTAGAGCGTTCGCTTTCGGCCAATACCATTGCTTCCTATTTGCAGGATGTAGCCAAATTGGAAGCCTATTTTATTGAAAAAGAAATAGTAAAAAGTCCGGAAGACATTGAATCCGATGATTTAAAATCATTTCTCAAATATGTGCATTCCATTGGACTCGGTTCGCATTCGCAAGCCAGAACTTTATCTGGCATCAAGGCTTTTTTTAAATATCTCTTGCTAGAAGATATCATTAAAGATGATCCTTCTGCCCTTTTGCAAAGTCCTAAACTAAGCCGTAAGTTACCAGATACGCTTACTTTAATTGAAATAAACAGCCTAATTGATGCCATTGACCTCTCTAAACCCGAGGGAATGCGCAATAAAGCGATACTTGAAATGCTTTATGGCAGCGGTTTACGTGTTACTGAATTAATTAACCTTAAAATTTCTAACCTTTTCCTAAATCTTGATTTAATTAAGATTTTAGGGAAGGGAAATAAAGAAAGACTGGTACCAATTGGCGGTTCTGCTAAAAAATTCTTAACCATTTGGCTGAATGAAGTCCGGGTACATTTTAAAATTAAACCAGGAAAAGAAGATTTTGTATTTCTAAACAAAAGAGGTTCTCCGCTTTCGCGGGTGATGATTTTTTTAATTATTAAAGATCTGGTCGAAAAAATTGGTTTAAAAAAGACGATTAGTCCGCATACCTTCCGGCATTCATTTGCCACACACCTTATTGAGGGTGGGGCCGATTTACGTGCAGTACAGGAAATGCTTGGCCACGAAAGTATTACCACTACCGAAATTTACACCCATCTGGATAAAGAATATCTGCGGAGTACTATTTTACAGCATCATCCGAGGAGTTAAAATATAATTTCCCCTCCAACGGAGGGGTGGCCCGATATTTATCGGGACGGGGTGGGTTTTTCATTTGTTGCCTCTTAAGTATATACCGCCTAAAGACTTTAAATGAGAAATGTCATTTGACAAAAAGATTTCTCATCCCGTACAAACGGGATTCGAAATGACGTTTACAAGTTGCAGCAAATCATCCTATCCCGACCTAAAAAATCTTTTCTTAACACAATGTTTTTAAACAACTTAACTTCTAATAAGTCAATAGTTTGTTGACCTAGATTTTCGTTAATCTCAAAGAATAATAAACCGCCTGGCTTTAAGTACCGAAGCGCAAAATCGGCAATGTTTTCGTAAAACACTAAAGCATCATTATTCGGAACAAAAAGTGCGGAATGCGGTTCGTGGTTTAACACATTTTGATGCATCAGCTCCTTTTCGGCTAGGGTTACATAAGGCGGATTGCTCACTATCACATCTAGTTTTGCAGGAAATAAATCTTCTGCCGGCTGCAAAATATCCTGATGAAGGAATTGTACAGAAACCTTATTCAACAATGCATTTGTTTTAGCCGTTTCTAAAGCACTTTCAGAAATATCTAAGGCAAAGAGTTCAGCTTGTGACAAATGGTGCTTTAAAGCAATAGGAATGCATCCGCTGCCAGTGCCAATATCTAAAATCGCTGGGCTTTTCTCCGTTACCGAATCCAATATCCATTGTACCAATTCTTCGGTTTCGGGCCGGGGTATTAAAACCGATGAATTAACCTGAAAGGGCAAGCCAAAAAACTCGGTCTTCCCTAAAATGTATTGAATCGGTTTTCCGGATATTAATGCAGTTAAAATTGTTTGCAACTGTTCGGCATCCGACGGAGAAACAACTTCAGGTTTATGAAGCAGAAAATGGGCTTTATCCCAAGTTTTGAGATGTTGAACACTTAAAAAAAACAAGTTTTTGATTTCTGCTTCTGCATAAATCGATTGCAAATCTTTAATAAATTCCTGTTCAACCTGGGCAAATGTCATACCTGCAAAATAAATAAAATATAAGCGGAAAAATGCATTGGATTATATTGTCCAAAAACCAGTCAAAATCCATTAATTTGCATCGTGAAAACGGATGAAATTTACATGCACCGCTGTATCCAGCTGGCCGAAAAAGGTTTAGGTTCGGTCAATCCAAACCCTATGGTGGGTTCGGTAATTGTTTGCGATGGGCAAATTATTGGTGAAGGATATCACCAAAAATACGGTGAAGCACATGCCGAAGTAAATGCAATCAACGCTGTTCTTGCCTATTATCCAAACGGAGAAGAATTACTAAAACGTTCTTCAATCTATATTAATCTCGAGCCTTGCGCTCATTTTGGCAAAACTCCACCCTGTACCGATTTAATTATCAAACATCAAATAGCCAAAGTAATTATTGGCTGCCGCGATGCATACGCCGAAGTAAATGGCAAAGGCATTGCCAAACTGCAAGCTGCAGGCCTGGAAGTTATAGAAGGTGTTTTAGCCAAAAAATGCCTCAAATTAAACAAGCGCTTTTTCACCCGGATTGGCAAACAAAGGCCCTACATTATTTTGAAATGGGCACAAACCGCCGATGGCTTTTTTGCGACTGAAGGCGATGAGCAAAAATGGATTTCATCCGCGGAAGCGAAAGTATTAAGCCATCAATGGCGCAGCGAAGAAGATGCAGTTTTGGTTGGAAAAAGAACTGCACTCGTCGATAATCCGCAATTAAATGTGCGTGAATACAACGGCCGCAACCCAAAACGAGTGGTATTAGACCGTAATCTGGAATTACCCGCCCAGCTACATTTGTTCGACCAAAGCCAGGAAACCCTGGTTTTTAATGCCCTTAAAACTGATATCGATGGACAGATTAAATACCTTTCGGTAGAAAATTTCGATTATCTTTTGCCACAATCTATTGCTTATCAATTATATCTTTTAGATGTACAATCGCTAATTATTGAGGGCGGCGCAAAAACTTTAGAAATGTTTATTCAGGCGGGTTTATGGGACGAAGCCCGTGTATTTACCGCTCCGCAAAACTGGGAAAAAGGTTTAAAAGCGCCTGAATTGAAAACACCAGCCAATAAAACCAAACAAATTGGGCCAGATACCTTATCCTTTTATTATCATAAAACATGATTTATATCTTATTAAGCATTATCTGTAGTGTTTTGGTTTCTATTTTACTCAAAATTGCCCGGCGATACGAAGTAAACATCAATCAGGCCATTGCCTTCAATTATGCAATTGCGGCTTTGCTTTGCGCTTATTTTTATCGCCCAGATTTAAGCTCAGTTTCAGAGGCGCCTGTTTCTATTTATTTGGTTTTGGGGTTTCTTTTACCCAGTATTTTTGTGGTTTTGGCGGGTTCTGTAAAACATACGGGCATTGTACGCACCGATATTGCCCAGCGTTTATCCTTGCTCATTCCGCTTTTAGCTGCATTTATAATTTTTAAGGAAGATATTTCCCCGATAAAAACTACGGCCATTGTATTAGGATTAATTGCTGTAGTTTGTTCAATTCCATGGCAAAAGGGAGGCAAAAAAAGCAATAAATCATGGTTATTTCCGCTGCTAGTTTTTTTCGGAATGGGCATTATCGATGTACTTTTCAAGCAAATTGCGGTTATTAAAAGTATTCCGTTTACCACTTCCCTATTTCTGGTATTTATAATCGCCCTAAGTATTTCTATGCTTACGCTGATGTATTTTATCCTGTTCAGAAAACATAAGCTATCCATAAAAAATATAGGCTTCGGTTTGATATTGGGATTTTTCAATTTCGGAAATATTCTATTTTACCTTAAAGCCCACCAAGCATTAAAAGACCAACCCTCGGTGGTATTTTCGGCTATGAATATTGGCGTAATTGCCCTGGGTTCATTAGTTGGGCTTTGGCTGTTTAAAGAGAAATTAAGCAAGCTAAACTATATCGGCATTGGTTTGGCAATCATTGCCATCGTTATTATTGCTACAGTTTAACATGTTATTTAACGATACTTATAAAACCATTGCGGCACCTGCCGAGGGTATTTTCCGCGACCGGGGAAGCAAATTTATAGGCTATGCTTTTCCGATTAAATCAGAAGCCGAAATCAAAAATATCATCAGCCAAATTAAAGCCGAACATCCAAAAGCACGCCATGTTTGCTGGGCATTGCGTTTAAGTCCCGACAGGTCTATATTTAAAATCAACGACGATGGCGAACCTTCCGGAACAGCCGGAAGACCCATTTTGAATACGCTTTTATCCCAAGATTTAACTCAGGTTTTTGTTGCGGTGGTACGTTATTTCGGCGGCACTTTGTTGGGTGTGCCGGGATTGATTAATGCTTACAAAACCGCAACCATAGAAGCCCTTTCGACAGCCCAAATCATCGAAAAAACCATCAATGACCAATACCAAATTCAATTTGACTACTTGCAGATGAATGAGGTGATGAAGTTGATAAAAGATGAAAAAGTGGAATTGGTGGAACAAAAAATGGACAATCAATGCGAAATAGTAATTGAAATACGGAAAACACAAGTCGATAAAATTATCCATCAGCTGGAAAAAATACCTAATTTGAACATCAAATACATCAGAACAATATGAAAGCCATTTCAGAAACCGATTTAATTCTCAATGCCGATGGCAGTGTATATCATTTAAATCTCTTGCCCGAAGATTTGGCTTCCAGCGTTATTACGGTAGGCGACCCCGACCGTGTTGGGGAAGTGAGTCGGCATTTTGATACCGTTGAATTGAAAAAAGGCAAGCGGGAATTTATTACGCATACCGGTTATTTGGGTAAAAAAAGAATTTCGGTGGTTTCTACCGGCATAGGTACAGATAATATCGATATCGTGTTGAACGAATTAGATGCTTTGGTAAACATTGATTTTAAAACCCGCCAAGTAAAAGAGCAATTAACCAGTTTGGATATTATCCGAATTGGAACTTCAGGTACAATTCAAGCAGATATTCCCATTGACAGTATTCTGGTATCTGAATTTGCTTTGGGCTTAGATGCCTTAATGGGCTATTACCGCTACGAAAACAATACTGCCGAACAAGATTTGCTTACCGCTATTTTAACGCAGCAGCCGGCTTTTAAAAGCTTAAACCCTTATTTGGCTTCGGCT
Organism: uncultured Sphingobacterium sp.; assembly: GCA_964516035.1. GTDB lineage: Bacteria > Bacteroidota > Bacteroidia > Sphingobacteriales > Sphingobacteriaceae > JAIPAN01. Next base: position 44,774 of record CAZFAE010000001.1, on the reverse strand, counting down.
GGGTCAGACTTATTAAACCGTATTAGCAAGGGTTTACCCAAAGGAATTACGGTAACTGCCCCGGGTTTTTATGCGCCTCAAGGCAGGCAGGTGCGATATACCAATTCCCTTCCTGATTTAATTAAGCATTTAAACAGCTTTAAAAAAGATGCTTACCGTATCACTAACCTGGAAATGGAAACCGCTGGTATATATGGCTTGGCCAAGGTTTTAGGCCACCAGGCTTTATCGGTGAATGCCATTTTAGCCAGCCGGGTTAAATTTGAATTCAGTAAAAACCCTCAAAAAATTGTAGACCAAACTATTGAATTGGTTTTGGGAAGAATTGAATAATATGATGATTTGTTAATTTGCTGATTTGACAGTTGAAATCAAAATTCTCATGGCAATGGAGTCTGAGACTCCAAAATATTAATCGTCCGAAGAGACGCTAAAGCTAAACTCTTCGAACAGCATAATCTTTGCTCTTTTATCCTTAATCTAAAATTTACTGTTCGATATGATCTGAAAGGCATATCGAACCCGAAAATAGAGTGGGATTTAAAATCCCAATAATATTTAATTCGAGATGCGCTAGGCTAACATCTCGGATAGCGTAAAATCTTTGCTCTTTTATCCTTAATCTAAATTACATCCTATCCGGCACTTCAATACCCAATAAAGCCATTCCTTTTTTCAGGATGTTTGCAGTAGCTGAAGAAAGTGCCAGGCGGAAGGTTTTCAGATTTTCGTCTTCCGATTTTAAAATCGGAGCTTCGTGATAAAACTTATTGTACAGTTTTGCCAATTCGTAAATATAATTGGCTATTAAAGCCGGACTATGTTCTTTTCCGGCCATTTGCAACACCGAATGATATTGATTTAAGCAAACCAAAACGTCGCGTTCCGAATCGTCTAATTTACCCGGGAAATTGAAGCGCTGGCTGGCATTAAATCCAGCTTTATTTAAAACCGAATGAATACGGGCATGGGTATATTGAATAAATGGCCCGGTATTACCCTGAAAATCAATAGATTCTTTTGGGTCGAAAAGCAGTCGTTTTTTAGGCTCTACTTTTAATAGAAAATATTTGAGTGCGCCCATACCAATCATGCGGTACAGTTTGCTTTTCTCTTCTTCAGAAAACTCATCCACTTTACCCAATTCTTCGGTACGCTGTTTGGCGGTTTCCAGCATTTCATCTATCAAATCATCTGCATCTACCACAGTTCCTTCTCTCGATTTCATTTTCCCGCTAGGTAAATCTACCATGCCATAAGAAAGGTGGAACAATCCCTTTGCCCAGGTTTTGCCTAATTTTTCGAGAATGAGAAATAATACTTTAAAATGGTAATCTTGCTCATTCCCAACTACGTAAATGGATTCATCCATGCCAAAATCATCGTATTTCAACTGGGCGGTGCCTAAATCCTGGGTGATATAAACAGAGGTGCCGTCGGCACGAAGTACCAGCTTTTCGTCTAAACCATCGGCCGTCAGGTCAATCCAAACAGAGCCATCAGGTTTTCTGAAGAATACGCCCTTAGCCAGTCCTTCTTCAATAATATCTTTTCCTAATAAATAGGTGTTTGATTCGTAATAGAATTTCTTAAAATCAACCCCAAGTTTCTGATAGGTTTGCTCAAAACCGGCATATACCCAGGTGTTCATGGTTTTCCATAAGCCAATAACTTCGGCATTGCCGGCTTCCCAGGCTTGCAGCATTTGCTGGGCTTCTAGAATTAGTGGCGCATTTTTCTTAGCTTCTTCTTCTGTTTGGCCCTGGGCTTTAAGTTCTTCTTGTTGTTTTTTGTATTCCTGATCAAAAATCACGTAATATTTACCCACCAAATGGTCGCCTTTTAAACCGCTGCTTTCGGGGGTTTCGCCATTGCCAAAACGCTGCCAGGCCAGCATCGATTTACAGATATGAATTCCCCTATCGTTTACCAAATTGGCTTTAATTACATCATAACCATTGGCCGAAAGAATTTCTGCTACCGAATAACCCAGTAAATTATTGCGTACGTGGCCTAAATGCAAGGGTTTGTTGGTGTTGGGCGATGAATATTCAACCATCACTTTTTTACCTGTAGCAGGTAAAACACCAAATTCGGGTTTAAGAAAAGTGTTTTGTAATTGAGCAAACCAATAATCATCGCTAATTACCAAATTTAAAAAGCCTTTGATGATATTAAAAGAAGCAATTTCTGAAATATACTGCTTTAAATAAGCACCCAACTCTTCTCCGGTTTGCTCGGGCGATTTTTTAGAAAAACGGATAATCGGGAAAGTAACTACCGTAATTTGTCCTTCAAAATCTTTGCGGGTTTCTTGTAAATTGAGCTGATTGGCAGGTATTTCTGCCTGATACAATTCTGAAACCGCTTTTTGCAGGGTTTGAAGGATATTTTCTTCTAAAGTCATGAGTTGGTGTGGAGGGTAAAGCGCAAATTTAATCGTTTATTAATGAATTGGTAGCTCTTACCAAGATTTCGAAGGCATTTTCTGCCATCAGGTTTTCTTTATCGAGGGTTGGGTTTACTTCTACCATCTCAAAACAGCAAACTTTATCCGAAGTCATTAATCGAGAAATCAAATTTCCGGCTTCGCGTTCGGTTAAACCATTGGCAACGGGAGTACCGGTACCTTTTGAAATAGAGGCATCCATCGAGTCAACATCAAAAGAAACATAAATCAAATCGCAATGGTCTAAAAGCTGTAAAGCCTCAATAGCTACCCGTTCTACTCCTCTTTTACGAATTTCGGCGGTAGTAAAGTTTTTAATTTTATGATGTTTCAACAAATAAGCTTCCTGTGGCTCAAAATCACGAACGCCGATATAAACAAGGTCTTTGTATGTAACTTTAGGTGCGATATTGCCTACATTTTTCAGCTGAAACCAATAATTCAAGGTCTCCTGATCGGGTTTATTAATTTTTGATTCCGTATTGTCTTCATCCAAAACCATCGCCATGGGCATACCATGCAGGTTTCCGGATGGCGTGGTGTATGGCGTATGAATATCTGCATGCGCATCAATCCAAATTACCCCTAGTTTAGATTTCGGAAAAGCGGTTTTAATGCCCGAAATGGTTCCGGCGGCAGTACTATGGTCGCCGGCTAAAACCAAGGGGAATTCTTCGTTTTTTAAGGTTTTGGCGATTTCTTCAGCAACCCGCTCAACCATGGTTAACACACCCGAAATACGTTTTGCATATCCATTTCCGGTAGATTCTAACAATAAATGATTTTCGTTGGGTACTTCTACCGATTTATATTTCTTAAAATAACGGCTACCGAAGTCTAATGCGGCAATTTTAATGGCATCAACACCTAAACTGGCACCACGTGTACCGGCGCCAATTTCAGATTTTACTTCAATTATTTTTAATTCTTTCATGGGTAGGCGAATTTTTTGAGACAAAAAAGTGATTTAATTGCAAGAACTATATCATGCAATGCTTTTGCTTTTTTATCTTTGGCAAAACTAATAAAAAATGCAGAGCTACGCCGAATTTCTTGACCTCAGTGTGGGTTTCCCACAAGAGGGTTTTGAGGTAATTGATGATGAATTATATTTCCATGAGTTAAACCTGATGGAAATGATTGAAACGTATGGTACTCCCCTACGTTTTACCTATTTACCCATCATTAGTAAAAAAATACAGCAAGCCAAGCTTTTATTTCAAACGGCTATCGTTAAAAATAATTATCGCGGTAGCTATAAATATTGTTATTGCACCAAAAGCTCTCACTTTCGCCATATTGTTGAAGAAGCGCTTAAAAACGATATCCACTTAGAAACCTCTTCGGCTTTTGATATGCCGATGATTGAGGCCTTGGAGAAAAAGGGTGTTTTAGACAAAAACATCACGGTAATTTGCAATGGTTTTAAAACCTTCCAGTACAAGCAATATATTGTTGATATGTTGCACGATGGTTATCAAAACATCATCCCAATTTTAGATAATAAAGAAGAATTCAATTTATACGACGACGAATTAGATATTCCTTGCAGTTTAGGGATGCGAATTGCATCAGAAGAACAGCCCGATTCGCAGTTTTACACCTCCCGTTTAGGTATTCCTATGGAAGATGTGATTGATTTTTACAAGAATAAAATTGCCACTAACCCTAATTTTAAGGTTAAATTATTGCATTTCTTTATCAATTCTGGTATTTCTGATACGCCTTATTATTGGAATGAATTAGAAAAATACGTAACACTTTATTGCCGTTTTAAGAAGATCAATCCAGATTTAACCACTTTGGATATTGGTGGCGGTATGCCTTTTAAAGATTCTTTGGTTTTTGATTTCGATTACGAATACATGGTAAACGAAATTGTGAAACGAATTAAAGAAATTTGTGCCGAGCACGAAGTAATGGAGCCTGATATTATTACCGAATTTGGTAAATATACGGTTGCCGAAGCTTCGGGCATTTTATACAAGGTTTTGGGCCGTAAACAGCAAAACGACCGCGAAAAATGGCTGATGCTGGATGGTTCTTTCATTACCAATTTGCCAGATGTTTGGGCCATGAATCAGAAATACATTTTATTGCCTATTAATAATATGGATTCTGAGTACGAAAAAGTCAATTTGGGTGGTATTACATGCGATGGCCAGGATTATTACAATTCTGAAGCCCACATGAACAACGTATTTATGCCTAAAACCCGTAAAGTGCTTTATATGGGCTTTTTCCATACTGGTGCTTACCAGGAAGTTTTAAGCGGATACGGCGGAATCCACCACTGTTTATTGCCTTCGCCAAAGCATATTATCATTCGCAGAAACCGCGATGAAACTTTCAATTTTGAAGTTTTTGGTGAAGAGCAGAACAGCAAGCAGGTATTGAAAATTTTAGGTTATACTTCCTAAATTACTTATCGAATTTCTCGAGCATTTTTAGCAATACCGCAAAATCTTTAGGGTAAGGTGCCGTAATGGTCAATTCCGTATCCGGATTGATTTTAAAGGTTACCTCATAGGCATGGAGCGCAAAACGCTTCATGATGGGCAATTCTTCTTGTTCTTTGCCCAATCGATAAGCCCTTTTAATATCGGATAATAGCACCGGCTGTCCGCCGTACATATCATCGCCGGCAATGGCTGCACGCTGCGATGCCAAATGGATACGGATTTGGTGCATACGACCCGTAACCGGACGGCATTCTACCAGAGTATAATGTTTAAAATAAGTGAGCGATTTAAAATAAGTGGTGGCCGCTTTGCCATCTTGCTTGCTGATGGCCACATTTCTGTTTCCTATGTTAAGAATAGGTAAATCAACCAATAGATCGTCAAACTGATGAGTACCGCTAATAATGGCATGGTACACCTTTTTTACTTTGCGATGCTCAAACTGCATCGATACAAAACGATAAGCTTCCGGATTTTTGGCAATAATAATGGCTCCAGAGGTTTCTTTATCCAAACGATGGCAAATCTGTGCATCGGCACTATATTGTTTGGCTAAACGCAGTAAATTGATATCCCCTCCTTCCCGGTCATCCAATGAAGTTAAAAATGGCGGTTTGTTAACAACAATTAAATCGTCGTTTTCGAAAAGAATAAGGTCTTTAAAAGCAGGGAATTTCAATTTAGGGGGTTTTGTTTGAGAGCGCTAAAATAAGGAGGATGTTTGATATTTTATGCTTCAAATTTATAACCTACTCCTTTTACCGTTCCCACGTAGTTTTCGCCCAGCTTTTCTCTCAATTTACGAATATGCACATCAATGGTGCGGTTGGTTACAATAACCGATTCTTCCCAAATACTTTTCAGAATTTGTTCGCGGGTAAACACCTTTCCGGGACGGGAGGCTAAAAGGTATAACAATTCAAATTCTTTTTTAGCCAGCACCACTTTTTGGCCGTTTTTATACACCAGAAAGGCTTCTCGGTCTATCACTAAATCCAGAATTTCGAGTTTTTTATCAGCAGTTTCTTGTTCCTGCTGGCCATTACGCCTTAAAATAGCATTGATACGGCTTACCAATGCCCTAGGTTTAATGGGTTTAGCAATATAATCGTCGGCACCTACATTAAAACCCGCAATCTCTGAGTATTCTTCGTTTCTGGCTGTTAAAAAAACAATAAAGGTATTCTTAAACTCGGGCATAGAACGCAGTAAACGGCAAGTTTCTATACCATCCATTTTGGGCATCATAATATCCAAAATAATTAAATCGGGACGATTTTTTTTTGCTTGCGTGATAGCTTCCTGGCCATTGGAAGCAGTAAAAACCTGATAGCCTTCTTTTAGCAGATTAAACTCGATTAATTCGAGAATATCTTCTTCATCGTCTACAATTAATATTTTGGGAAGGTTGTTTGTGCTCATATTTTAAATCTATGCTAAGCTAAAGCCTTCGGCCCAATCAGATATTAATTTAATGTTAACAATTGGTTAAAGGATTATTTTAGGGTTTTAGCCAGAAAAATCTCCAATTCTTCACCTCTCAGGTTTTTAGCGATGATTTTACCGTTAGGATCTAATAAAAACGATGCCGGAATGCTTTCAATTTTATACAAATTAACAATCGGGCTTTCCCAACGCTTCAATTCAGAAGCATGGGTCCAGGTTAAGCCATCGTCTTTAACGGCCTTCAACCAATCAGCTTTATCATCATCTAAAGAAACACCTAAAACCGTAAAGTTTTTGTCTTTAAAACGATTATATACCTTTACAATGTTGGGGTTTTCCTTGCGGCAAGGTCCACACCAGGCTGCCCAAAAATCAAGCAATACATATTTGCCTTTAAAATCGGCCAGTCTTATTACTTTGCCTTCCGGCGAAGGCATTTCAAAAGCAGGAGCAATTTGTCCGATAGAAACCGGTTTAACCATTTCCATCCGTTTTAAAAACTGATTAACGGCCGCATTATTCGGAAATTTACCTTTCAAGCCTTCAGCATATTTCATCAGTTCTTCTTCGTATTTCACCTGGTCTAAAGTGCCCATGGCATAAAATCCGGCCAAAGTGTTGGCGTTTTTCTTGCCAAAATCAAGAGCAGCCTGAGAATAGTCTGCCAGGTTTTTTTCAAAACGTGGGGTTAATACTTTGTTTAAAGAATCTTGTAAAGCCGGGTCTTCACTCACTTGACGCACAAATTCATCTTGTATTTCTGCAAAAATCTTGGTGTATTTGGCACTCACCATGTTAAATTCTCTAAGAATTTCTGTTTCTTCAGAGCCTTTTACTTCATAGCTGCCATCTGTTTTAGCTAAATCGAATTTGAAACTAATTTCATCGCCATTTTGGGCAATAAACTTGGCATTGGTTTCGCCAATACTTAAATCATAGAAATCAGCATCCGGGGAAACCCGAGTAAATTTAAATTCATTGCTTTCATTCAAAAAAGCCGAATCAATCAGGTCGTTATTGCGATAAAGCATCACTTTTTTCAATTCTCCTGCATTTTCCACTTTACCTTCAACAGTAAATTGTTTGTTGTTTTTACAGGCGGAAAGAATGCTAACAAGAGCTATTAGATAAAACAGTGTTTTTTTCATGGTTTATTAAAAAATTTGTACGCTAAGGTACTAAATCTGCAGATAATAAGTTTTATCATAAAGATAAACAGCTAACTGTTAAACCTAAGTCTGTATTAGTTATCTAATTAGCAAGACTATATTCAGTTTAGCATTGAAATTATTCATTAATCTAAAACTCATGAAAAAATTAATTTTATTACCCCTTGTTGTATTGGGGCTGTGGAGTGGCTTAAAAGTAAGCGCTCAAATTCAGGTTAATGTGAATATTGGTTCACAACCGCTATGGGGCCCGGTTGGCTACGACAGGGTAGATTATTATTATTTACCAGATGTAGAGGCTTATTACCACGTGCCTCGTGCTCAGTTTATTTACCTGGGCAATAATGGTAAATGGATTTTTAGTGCATCATTACCGGGCCGTTATGCTTCTTTTGACCTATATCGTGGTTATAAAGTGGTTATTAATTCGCCAAGGCCATATCTTTATTTTAAAAACCATCGGGCACAATACGCCAAATACCGTGGCTGGAAAGGCAAACAGAAGGCCATTAAGTATAGCGATAATCCGAAATATTATGTAGTAAAAGGTCATCCGCATGGCGGAGCGCCGGGCCAACACAAAAATGGCAATGGAAAAGGAAATTCAGGAAAGGGTAAGAAAAACTAAGTTTTTTATTCCAATGAATTTTAATGGTGCCACGACTTAATTCGTGGCACCATTATTTTATCTCGAAATTTCGATTTTTACTTTTTTGCCGGATATTTTTTCGTTTTTAATATCCTGAACCAGGCTTTGTATTTTATCGCGTTTAACGGCAGCATAAGCAGCATGGTCTAAAACTTCAATTAAACCCAGTTCGTCTTTTTGCAAACCGCCTTTCTTCAATATCAAACCTACAATATCCACTTTATTTACTTTGTCTTTTTTGCCTGCGGCGATGTAAAGCGTATCCCATTCGGTAGGCAGCGGGATTCGGGTAGAAGTGGGTAAAGCCTCTCTGCTTAAATTTCCGGAAATAAAATCGGGCAATTGCTCATCATTAGACAATACAATATACGACGTTCCGGAAGCATGCATACGAGCCGTACGCCCATTACGATGAACAAAAGCCTGTTCATTATGCGGTAACTGATAATGCACAATGCATTCAATTTCCGGAATATCCAGTCCGCGGGAAGCCAAATCGGTGGTAATTAAAAGCCGGCTGGTTCCGTTTCTAAATTTTAGTAAAGCCCGCTCCCGGTCTTCCTGTTCCATACCGCCATGAAAAACCGCATGAATAATGCCGTAATCTGCTAATAAATCACTTATTCGGTCTACTGCATCGCGGTGATTACAAAACACCAAGGTGGATTTTTCTCCAATTTTACAGATTAAAGAGAATAGGGTTTCCAACTTATCGGCAGCTTCGGTTTCAATGAGTTTTAAAGCCAAATCTGGTGCAATTTCAGCTTTTTTAAGAAAATTAAGCGCCAATGGATTTTGAATACCGGTAAAATCCGGGATATTATTCATCCGGGTGGCTGATGTTAAAATGCGTTTCTTTAATCCGGTTAAATAGCCGATAATTGACGACATATCGTTCTGGAAACCAAATTCCAAAGCTTTATCAAATTCATCTAAAATAAGTGTCTGAATACTTGTTGGATCGAAATTTCCATGCTCTAAATGGTAAGCCAAACGGCCCGGGGTGCCAATTAATACTGCCGGCGGATTGCTTAAACTGTTGACTTCTGTTTTGGTTGAATGACCGCCGTAACAGCAGGTGACTTTATATCCTGTGCCCAGGGCACGAAAAACCTGCTCAATTTGTAAACCCAATTCCCGGGAAGGAACTAATATTAAAGCCTGAACACCGGTTTTTTTCGGGTCCATCAAATTTAATAAAGGCAATAAAAAACCAAGGGTTTTACCCGAACCAGTTGGCGAATAAATCAGGTAATCCTGGTCTGCTTGGGCGGCTTTTAGCGATGCATTTTGCATCTCATTTAAGGCCGTAATGCCAAGATTTTCAATTGCTTTTTTTATCATTTTGGGATATTTTATCGGGATATTAAAAAACAAAGGTCCAAATTAAATTGGACCTTTGCTAAATTCAGAAATGTCTGAAATCTTATTTGATGAATTCTTTGGCTTTAGCCAATGCCTGAGCTAAACCTGCCGCATTTTTACCGCCTGCTGTGGCATAAAACGGTTGTCCGCCGCCACCGCCTTCAATTTCTTTAGCCAGTTCTCGGATAATGTTTCCGGCGTTTAAGCCTTTATCTTTCACCAGATTTTCAGAAAGCATCACGGTTAAATTAGGCTTTCCCTCAATATCGGCAGCCAAAACCAGGTATAAATCAGAAATGCTGTCTTTTAAACCATATGCCAAAGCTTTAATGGCTTCTGCATTTGGCAAATCTACTTTTTGAGCAATAAAATTAATACCATTGATAGCTTCAACTTGTTTAGCCAATTCGGTTTTTAATCCGGAAGCTTTGGCCAAAATACTTTTCTCTACTTCTTTTTTGAGTGATGAATTTTCATCCATTACCTGCTCTACCGCATTCAATAAATCTTTCGGGTTTTTTAAAGCGTTGCGCAATTGCTGAATCAATTGGTCTTGCTCACGAATATAGGTTTCGGCAGCAGCACCGCTAATAGCCTCAATACGACGCACACCGGCAGCCACAGCACTTTCGGAAATGATTTTAAAATAACCAATCTGTCCGGTAGCTTTTACGTGTATACCGCCGCACAATTCTTTAGAAAAAGCATCGTCAAAGGTGATTACACGAACAAAATCGCCGTATTTTTCGCCAAATAAAGCCGTAACACCAGAATCTAAAGCCTGCTGATATGGCACATTGCGTTCTTCTTTCAAAAAGATATTCTCTCTTATTTTCTGATTAACAATGCTTTCAATTTGTGCCAATTCTTCATCACTCACTTTGGCAAAATGCGAAAAATCGAAACGCAAATATTCATCATTAACCAACGAACCTTTTTGGTTAACGTGGCTGCCTAAAACTTGCTTTAAAGCGGCATGCAATAAATGCGTAGCCGAGTGATTTCCGGCTGTTTCTTTGCGTTTAGCGGCATCAACCCGGGCAGTAAATGTGACTTTTAAATCGGCCGGTAATTCATCAGTAAAATGAACAATCAGGCCATTTTCTTTTTTGGTATCGGTAATTAGCGTTTCTGAAGCACCATTTACCAAAACACCGGTATCTCCCACCTGGCCACCGCTTTCTGCGTAAAATGGCGTACAATCCAATACCAATTGGAATTGCTCTTTGCCTTTGGCGCTTACTTTGCGGTATTTTAAAATGCGGCTTTGGCATTCTAAAGCATCGTAACCAACAAATTCCACTTCATCACCGGTATGAACCGAAACCCAATCGCCGGTATCTATCGCGGTAGCTGCTCTTGAACGGTTTTTTTGAACTTCTAAAGCTTTTTGGAAGCCTTCCATATCTACCGAAAGCCCTTTTTCGCGGGCCATCAGTTCTGTTAAATCTATCGGAAAGCCAAAAGTATCGTACAATTCAAAAGCAAAATCGCCATCAATCGTTTTTTGGCCTGATGCATAACGCTCAAAGCGCTGTACGCCGGTGGCTAAGGTGCGTAAAAATGAATTTTCTTCTTCTAAAACCACTTTTTGAACAAAATCTTGCTGCGCTTTCAATTCCGGAAAAACGCCATCAAATTGATTAGCTAAAACCGGAACCAATTGGTTTAAGAAAGGTTCTTTAAATTCTAAATAAGTATAGGCATAACGCACAGCACGACGCAAAATACGGCGTATTACATAACCGGCACCGGTATTGGATGGCAATTGTCCATCGGCAATGGCAAAACTAATGGCACGAATATGGTCTGACATTACCCGCATGGCTACTGCCGAGCCCCAATCCGGGCTTTCTGGCGTTGCTTCGCTATTGTATTTCAAACCGCTTTTATCAGCAATTAACTGAATAAGCGGCTGAAAAATATCGGTATCGTAATTGGATGTTTTTTGCTGTAAAACCCTTACCAAACGTTCTAAACCCATTCCGGTATCTACGTGAGTAGCCGGAAGCGGCTGCAATGAACCGTCTTTTAAGCGGTTAAACTGCATAAATACGTTATTCCAGATTTCAATTACCTGTGGATGGTCGTTATTCACCAGGGTTTTACCGTCAATGGCTTTCTTTTCGGCTTCGGGGCGGCAATCTACGTGAATTTCTGAGCAGGGTCCGCATGGGCCGGTATCACCCATCTCCCAAAAATTATCCTTTTTATTTCCTAAAAGGATGCGGTCTTCTGCAATATGCTGTTTCCAGAAATTATACGCTTCCTGGTCTTTAGGCAAACCTTCTTGTGTATCGCCTTCAAAAACAGTTACATAAATATTTTCTACCGGGATTTTATAAACCGAGGTAAGCAATTCCCAACTCCAGGCAATGGCTTCTTCTTTAAAATAATCGCCAAAACTCCAATTACCCAGCATTTCAAACATGGTGTGGTGGTAAGTATCAATACCCACTTCTTCCAAATCGTTGTGTTTGCCAGAAACACGCAAACAACGCTGGGTATCGGCCACACGGGCATATCGGGCGGCGGCTTCGCCCAGAAAAATATCTTTAAACTGGTTCATTCCGGCATTGGTAAACATCAATGTCGGGTCGTTTTTTACCACCATCGGTGCCGAAGGCACAATCTGGTGTCCTTTATCTTTAAAAAAGTCTAGAAAAGTTTGTCTGATCTCTTTGGCTGTCATCGTTTTAGCAAACATGGTGCAAAGTTAATTTTTTAAAGCAATTTTTTAGCTAGCCTTTCCCTTTCAGGGATGATAAATTATTAGTTGACTAGCTTATTGAAATAAAAGCTGTAAAGCTTTAAAAATGAGTGGATAAAAAATAGATTATTTATTGGATTTGGTTATTTTTGACCATGCCTTATAAAGAAAGAGATATCCAAAAATTGTATTATACCATGGGCGAAGTCACCGAGCTGTTTGGTGTAAATGCTTCGCAGATACGTTTTTACGAAAAGGAATTTGAGATTCTGCAACCCAAAAAGAATAAAAAAGGCAATCGTTTATTTAGTGTGGAGGATGTAGAAAATCTCAAAATCATCTTCCATTTGGTTAAGGAAAAAGGCTTTACCCTGCAAGGTGCCAAAGAGCATTTGAAGGGAAATAAAGAAGTGGTAAAAGAAAATCAGCGGGTAATTGATTCTCTGGAGCGCCTGAAAGCTTTTTTATTAGATGTTAAAGAACAGCTTTAGGCTACCATTCCAACTTCTTTTTATTCAAAAACGCAGCAATCCCCTTTTTACAATCGTCGGATGCACGGGCTTCGGCATTCATTTGTACGGCCAGGTTTAAACTATCTTCTAAACTCATTTGCTGTACCTGATTCAATAGTTTTTTGGTTGATGAAATAGATTGGGAAGAAGTTTCTTTGGCAATTTTTTCTGCATAATTACTTACTTCCATTTCAATTAAACCGGCATCGGCTACAAAATTAATTAAGCCATATTGCGATGCCGTGTTGGCACTGATTAAATTGCCGCTCAAAAGCAATTCTTTGCTTCGGGCCTCTCCTAGTTTTCTGACTAAAAAACAGGAAACCAAAGCAGGTATAAATCCAATTTTAACTTCGGTATAGCCAAATTGGGCTTCGGGAACGGAAAAAACCAGATCGCAAACTGCAGCCAAACCGCAGCCACCGGCAATGGCATGACCTTCTACCTGAGCAATTACCACTTTGGGATGAGTATAAATATTGTAAAACAGGTTTTTCAGCAAAGCTGAATCTGCTTTGTTTTCTTCGAGGGTGTTTTGCTGCAATTGCTGCAGGTAGGCCAAATCTGCTCCGGCACTAAACACTTCGCCGTTAGCTTTTAAAGCTACTACTTTAACTTTTTCATCGGCTTTAGCCAATTCAAAAACTTCGGTTAAATCGGCAATCAACTCCGGACTAAGGGCGTTGCGTTTTTCGGGACGATTGAGCGTAATATAGGCTACCCGGTTTTGTATTTCGTATTGGATACTTTTCATTTAATCGAGCTTTACTCCTTTTTGCGACCACCAAGGATGAATTTCATAAGCCAATCGGCCAATTTTAACCATTGGATCTTGTTTAACTAAATTTTCGGCCTCTTCCAGAGTTTCAGTTTTAAAAATTAGGATTCCTCTCCAATCGCCATCATCGCCAAAAGGCCCGGCAATGTTTAATTTACCCATTTCAGCCATTTTATTGAGATGAGCCATATGGCCTTCTTGCAATTGTTTTACGGTAGCTTCATCTTGTGTCCGGTTTGGGCCACGTTTAAGCATCACAAAAAAATATTGTTTCATTTGTGGCTCTTCGACTTTGGGCGTTGCCTGCTGGGCTTTTGCAAAACCGAAAGTAGCAATCAGGATAAGGGCAAATAATAGCTTTTTCATGTTTATTGATTTTAACACAATTTAATAAAAAAAGCCAGATCGCTAATGCTTATCCGGCTTTTTTCTGATGCTTTATATTTATTAATAAGCCCGGGCAAATAACACCCTTTGTGTAGAAGGCTTACCGGTTAAAATACAGGTTCCAGCCTCTAATTCGTTGTTTAAAGGAATACAACGAATGGTGGCTTTGGTTTCTTCTTTAATTTTTTGCTCCGTTTCTGGCGTGCCATCCCAATGGGCGGCAATAAAACCCGGAGTTTCATCCAATGCTTTTTTGAAATCTTCGTAAGTATCTACTTTACGTGTATTTTCTTCGCGGAAGCTATATGCTTTTTGATAAACAGCCTGCTGAATTTCTTCCAATAAATTGGCGATGTAGGCATCTAAACCTTGCTGAGCAATGGTTTGTTTCTCTCCGGTATCACGACGGGCAATTTCTACGGTGCCGTTTTCTAAATCGCGGCCGCCAATGGCAATACGAACAGGAACGCCTTTTAATTCGTATTCGGCAAACTTAAATCCAGGGCGCTGGGTATCGCGGTCGTCGTATTTAACAGAAATATCACGTTTGTTTAAATCGGTTTTTAATTGTTTGGCGATGTTTGAAATAGCTTCCAATTCTTCGTCTGTTTTATAAATTGGTACAATAACCACCTGGATAGGTGCCAGTTTTGGTGGCAATACCAAGCCATTATCATCAGAATGGGCCATAATTAAGGCGCCAATTAAACGGGTAGAAACACCCCATGAGGTAGCCCAAACAAAATCTTGTTTGCCTTCTTTATTGGTAAATTTCACATCAAAAGCTTTCGCGAAGTTCTGACCCAAAAAATGAGAAGTTCCGGCCTGCAAGGCTTTTCCATCCTGCATTAAAGCTTCAATGCAATAGGTATCTAAAGCACCGGCAAAACGTTCGTTGGGTGTTTTTCTGCCTTTTACAACGGGCATAGCCATCCAGTTTTCTGCAAAATCTGCATAAACTTCCAGCATGCGTTCGGTTTCTTCAATGGCTTCGGTATCGGTAGCGTGGGCCGTATGGCCTTCCTGCCAAAGAAATTCGGCAGTACGTAAAAATAAACGGGTACGCATTTCCCAACGCACCACATTGGCCCACTGGTTTACGAGAATGGGTAAATCGCGGTAAGATTGAATCCAGCCTCTGTAGGTGTTCCAGATAATGGTTTCTGAAGTTGGACGTACAATCAATTCCTCTTCTAATTTGGCAGTCTCATCCACCACAATATTGCCATTACCATCATTTTTTAAGCGATAATGGGTTACTACGGCACATTCTGTAGCAAAACCTTCTACGTGAGAGGCTTCTTTAGAAAAGTATGATTTAGGAATAAATAAAGGAAAATAAGCATTGCTGTGGCCGGTATCTTTAAACATTTTATCTAATACCGATTGCATTTTTTCCCAAATGGAATAACCATAGGGCTTGATAACCATGCAACCTCTTACGGATGAATGTTCAGCCAAATCGGCCTTGGTAACCAATTCGTTATACCACTGAGAATAATCTGTACTTCTGCTCGTTAAACCTTTACTCATGAATTGAATCTATATATGGAATGAATTTTGTAAATTTAAGGGTTATTAGATGTGCTGCAAATTTATAAATTTAAAGCTATCTGCAACCTTTTATCCATTAAAAGCATCTTAAGCATATGAAGAAGTTTCAAAAATATCTTTTGCTCCTCTCTTTACCGCTAATGGCTTGTTCTACACAAAGAATGGCCAAGGAGCAGCAAGAAACAGACAATGTGTATGTTTCTAATGCCGAGGCTATTGAATATACGCCCTATGTGCGCCCTGCAATTACAGACCCTCAAACATACGGGGATGCAGAAAACAACACCGAACAGCAGGATTATGGCGATGACCGATATGCTAATGATTATGATAATAGAGATTATTATGATGGAATGAGTTATAGTTCCCGCATTTATCGTTTTCATAATTATAGTCCATGGCGCAATTATTACGACCCTTATTATGATTACCGATTCGATAATTTTGGATTTAACCAGATGTATCGCAATGATATTTATTTTAGAAATTCGCCCAGCTGGATGTTCAATTTATATGTAGGTCCTTCTTATGGTGCTTTTTACCCCTATAATTATAACCCATGGGGATATTTTTATTCGCCATACCGTTTTGGAAACTATGGTGGCATTTATTCTTACTACAATACGGTTCCTTATTATTACGGCAATTACGGAGGCGGCAATTTTTATCCTGGCGGATACTCAGGGAATTCAAGAATTAATCGCCCCAGACCAATTAGAGGTTCAGAAAACACCAGCCCTTATTATGGAAATGGTCAAAATATGAATAATGGCAGCCGTGCAGAACGTTACGGAAATGGTACGCCTGCCGGTAAAACGGGTAGTTCTTCTAAAGCCAGACCCAATAGAAGTCAGGATAATGGAAATGCAAATAACTCGAGAAATAATAACACTGAGCAATCCAAACCTTCGAGGGCAGAACGGTATACCCCACCTCCCACACAACAATCTGCACCAGCTAGAAGTAACGATTCAGGAAGCAATGATTCTAAGCCCCGTCCATCAAGAACGGGCGGGCGTTAACACAGCAATATGAAATTGAAAATAGTATTAAGCTTTACGGCCATCATCGGCCTTGGGCAGATTGCGCAAGCTCAATATGCAGGAGATGCTTTACGATTTGCACAGACTCAACCTGGTAGCAGTGCCCGGTTTAAAGCCATTGGCAATGCACATACCGCAATTGGGGGCGATTTGAGTTCTTTGGGCGGCAATCCGGCAGGTTTGGGTTTATTTACCCGTTCTGAGGTAAGCAGCACTTTAGAATTTAATAATTACACTAGCCAGGCTTCTTTTCTGAATACGAATTCAGTGGGCAGTCAGGACCGCTTAAATATCAATCAGCTTGGTGCTGTTTTTCATATTCCGGCTTATCGCCCGAAAGGGTTTGACTTAAAAACTGGCTGGATTAGCTTTGATTTTGGTATTGGTTATAACCGTAATGCTGATTATGGCAATAATTTAGTGTTTACTGGAACTAATCCGAGCAATTCTATTTCCGATTATTTTGCCGAACTGGCTACCAAAAATTATGGTAATCCCAGTTCTTTAGCCGCTGGTTCAATTGAAAGAATGGCGTATGATGATTACCTAATTGGCTACGATGCTATTGATGATTATTATTTCCCGGAAACGGATATCAACAGTATTCAAACTAAAAGTGAAGAACGCCGGGGTGGTCAATCTCAGTTTAACATGGCACTTGCAGCTAATTACAGCAATAAATTTTATGTGGGACTGAATTTGGGTTTTGCTTCTCTGAAATATATTTCAGAATCTCAGTTTAACGAAAGAGGTTATAATGTAACTGAAAATAGCGATTACGAAACCGCTTATTTGCAAGAACAGGATACCCGTGGTAAAGGATTTAATGCCAAGCTGGGTTTTATTTATAAACCTATACCAAGTATTAGGTTGGGAGCTAGTTTTGAAACCCCTACCTGGTACAAAATTGATGACAGTTATACCGAAGTTTTAAATACCACACATGTAGCTGCAGGTTTAGAAAACACAAATAGTCCTGAGAATTATACGTTTACCTATCGCTTGCGCACGCCTATGAAACTGAGTGCCGGATTAGGCGTATTTTTGGGTCAGTTGGGTTTTATTTCTGCAGATGTAGATGTTGTTGACTACAGCAATATCAATTTCAGAGGAATGTTTTCTTCTGATTTAAGCGTGATTAATGATAATAATGAGGCCGTTCAAAATCTTTACAAAAAAGCCTATAATTACCGTTTAGGAGCCGAATTTAAATTCGATAAACTGATGTTACGCGGTGGCTATGGCATACAAGGCAACCCCTACCGTGATTTAGCTGATGCAGACTACGAAACCCGAACTTATAGTGCCGGTTTAGGCTACCGGGTAAAGAATTATTACCTGGATTTAAGCTATCAGCAGGTAAATTTTAATATCGAAATGAAACCTTATACGTTAGATAATAGTTCTGAACCTCTAGCTATGATCAATAATAAGCGAAACAATGTTTTTGTAACGTTTGGATTGAGGTTTTAAGTTTAACAAGACTCAAAACTGCTAAATTTTAGTATTTTTGCGCTATAACCGATTAATCTTATGCGTTTAAGAATAGTATTTATTGCGTTTGGTTTATTGCTATCTACGGCTAGTTTTGCTGCCAATATTGATTCTATTGGGGTTGAAAGTCTGGAGGGGAAGAAAATTATTCTGCATAAAATTGAAGCTAAGGAATCTTATTATTCTTTAGGAAGAAAATATGGGGTTAACCCGGCTGCGGTTATTGATTTTAACCGCAATAAGGCTTTAACTATTGGCGATTTAGTTAAAATACCTACTCAGCGACTTTTTGAAGGTACAGAAACAGTAAGTCAGGTAATGGTGGCTGATGAAATCATTACGTATCAGGTTAAACCAAAAGAGACTTTATATAGTATTGCCAAAAAATTTAATACCACCATCGAAGAACTCAAAACGCTGAATAAACTCAGGGTAAGTTCTCTTTCTGTGGGGCAAATACTGAAAATAAAAGCAATTTCAACACAAGCGACTTCTGTAACTCAGCCTGCTACTGCTACTAGCGTGATTGTGCAGAACAATCCCACTTCGGTAATTGACAGCACTTCTGGTAATGATGAAGAGCGAAAATTACCTGCCACCAAATACGGATTAAGAGAAGTTAAGGAAAAAGGGGTGGCTTCGTGGATTGAGGACGAAAACCTAGATGCCACTAAAATGCTGGCGCTGCATCCCAGTGCACCTATCGGTACGATTATTAAAATAACCAATCCCATGAGTCAAAAAAGCACTTTTGCCAAAGTGGTGGGTAAATTCACAGAAAACGAATCTACCAGAGGGGTAATTATCATTTTAACCAAAACCGCTGCCGATTTAATCGGGGCACTGGATAAACGTTTTCAGGTTAATTTAGTATACGGCGTAGCGGATGAACAATAAACCTTTCGTTATTGGTATTGCCGGAGGCAGCGGATCTGGTAAAACCTTTTTTCTCAATTGCTTTTTAAACCATTTCGAATCAGGCGAAGTTTGCCTGGTTTCTCAAGATGACTATTATATCCCGGTAGGTGAGCTTTCTGCCGAAGAGAATAAGCTGTATAATTTCGATTTGCCTGCTACCATTAATCAGGATAAATTTTTAGAGGATATTGAGCAATTATTGAATGGAAAAACGGTTTTAAAAAAGGAATATACTTTCAATAATGCCAATGCTATCCCAAAAATACTGGAAATTAAATCTGCCCCAATTGTTATTGTAGAAGGTTTATTTATTCTCCATTTTGAAGATATTGCCAGTAAAATTGATCTTAAGATTTTTATTGATACCGAAGAGGAAATTGCTCTAAAACGCAGGCTTAAACGCGATTTAATAGAACGAGGTTACTCTGAAGAGGATGTGATGTATAAATGGGCCAACCATGTGGTGCCGGCTTATAAAGATTTTTTACTCCCCTATAAAGATGAATGCGATAAGGTGATTACCAATAACACCCATATTGCTGAGGATATCATGAAGATTACTGAGGAAATCTCTGAAGAACTTAGGGCTGAAGTTTTGCCAAAACGTTTAGCTTAAAGCTTCATTTCCGGAATTTCTCCTTCAATGATCAATTTTCCGGCAGTGGCTTGCCTGATGGTTTCTACAGAAACTCCGGGAGCACGCTCTTCCAATTTAAATCCACCCTCGGGTAAAACCGAAAGCACGGCCAATTCGGTGACTATTTTTTTAACACAGCCTACACCGGTTAAGGGCAATGAGCAGGCCGGAAGTAGTTTACTCTCCCCTGCCTTGTTGACGTGCTGCATGGCTACAATGATATTCTGGGCCGAGGCTACTAAATCCATGGCTCCGCCCATGCCTTTTACCATTTTGCCCGGAATTTTCCAATTGGCAATATCTCCATTTTCCGAAACTTCCATGGCACCAAGAATGGTTAAATCTACTTTTTGGGCACGTATCATCCCAAAACTCATGGCCGAATCAAAAATAGCAGAACCGGGTAAAGTGGTAATGGTTTGCTTGCCAGCATTAATTAAATCAGGGTCTTCTTCTCCTTCAAAAGGAAATGGCCCCATACCTAATAAGCCGTTTTCTGACTGTAAAACTACATTAAACCCTTCTGGGATATAGTTGGCTACCAGGGTGGGAATTCCGATTCCTAAGTTCACATAGGTTCTGTCTTTTATTTCCTGGGCAATGCGCTTGGCTATTCCGTTTTTATCTAACATATATTTGATGTGTTGATGGTCTGATGTGGTGATTAGTTAATTTGATGATATGTTGATTAGCTGATTTATGATGTGTTGATTAGTTGATGTGCTGATTGTATTGATTAGTTGATTTACTGATTAGTTAATTTGCTAACTCATTTACACATCATATTATTATCACATCATCACACCATATTATTATCACATCAATAAATTAACACATTATATTGATCTTTTTGTTGATGAAATAATTTTAGAAAGTACTTTTTTAATGCTGATGATTTTATCTAAAAGCTGATCGCAATTAGGGTAGTTTTCTGAATGTTTACATATAAGCAACCAGTATTCTGTTTCATCGGCTTCTTTAGCTGATATTTTTAATTTATGAATGAAATCAGCTTTAGATTCTGAGTTTTGAGCCTCTCTACAATTTGCTCCAATTGATGTCCCAGATTTTAATAACTGTCTGGCAATTACGAATTTTCTATTTTGTTCTAACAACTCAGAGAAAACTACAATTTCTAAAGCAAACTCAAAAGTTAGTTGAATGATTAGATTATTACTCAGTTTTGAATTGTTTTTATTTAGTAATTCCATAATAAAACATGTCAAATCAATACATTATCAGATTAAAAAATCATCACATTATCACATCAGCTAATCATCTCATTGTTACCGTTCTGTTTTCAATCCGTTTTTCGTAATTGGTTCCCTGAAAAATACGATGTACATAAATTCCTGGGGTATGAATATGGTCTGGGTTTAATTGCCCAACTTCTACCAATTCTTCTACTTCGGCAATGGTTATTTTACCAGCCATAGCCATAATGGGGTTAAAATTACGTGATGTGGAACGGAATATCAGATTTCCGGCGGTATCGCCTTTCCATGCTTTAACTATGGCAAAATCGGCATTAAAAGCCATCTCCATTAAATAATCTTTACCGTTAAAACTGCGGGTTTCTTTACCAATGGCCACTTCTGTGCCTACACCGGCAGGCGTAAAAATAGCCGGCATACCATAACCTGCAGCCAGGCAGCGGGTAGCTAAAGTTCCTTGCGGGATGAGTTCTACCTCTAATTCGCCACTTAATAATTGACGTTCAAACTCGGCGTTTTCTCCAACATAAGAAGATATCATCTTTTTAACCTGATGCTGATGCAGCATCAAACCAATTCCAAAATCATCTACTCCGGCATTATTAGAAATACAGGTGAGGTTTTTGGTGCCTTTAAGTACTAAGGCTGCAATACAGTTTTCTGGAATACCGCAAAGCCCGAAACCACCAAACATGATAGTCATACCATCCTGAATATCTTGAATAGCTTCTTCTGCGTTTTTTACCGTTTTATCAATCATTGGCTAGAATTTGCATAAAAGTACTAACAAAGAGCTTTATTGTAGCTAATAAAGACGTAAAAAAACCTCTGTAATTTCTTTACGAAAAAGCAGAGGTTTTTAATGTGTATTAAAAGAAATTAAGGTTGTTTGGTCAAAGACCAAGTGCCTGATCCAGACTTGGCCGGACTGATGCCGTATTCGCCCCCATTAAGTTTTTTTTCGGGTTGATCTAGTGTAGCCACCCAGATAAAATCGATATTTTCACCTTCATATTTCAATGTGGCTTCAAAAACCGCATCCGTTAAAGTCCAGGTTCCCGTCCCGGTTACAAATCCTGGATTTGCCTGATCATCCAAAATATCCAGCGTTTTGTCAGCTCTAATCACGAATTTAAACGAATAAGGATTGGCATCGTTTGTTTTGAGGTAAGTCCCTGTCCAGGTACCAGCCATACTATATGTTGGTGTTACCGGATCGTCGCTTTTACAGGCCATTAAAGCTGTAAGCAAAAGTATTACCAGTAAAACTGGTTTAAAAAATGTGTATGTTTTCATAAGCTTAAATTTTACTTTATTTATAAAAATTCAGAATTCAGTATTTATTGCTGAGATGAATTAAAAAAAGCATGGGCTTATTGTTTTTTCATATGCCAAGTACCGCCGCCACTATTAGCGTCTAATCCCCATGTACCAGCAGTTAGTTCACCAGTTTTTTCATTAAATTTAGCTACATATACATATATATAATTAGGTTCACCTGTAAAAGTAAGTTGGGCTTCAAAATCAGATCCTGTTAATGTCCAGGTTCCACTTCCATTTGGTGTAGACGAACCTTCTGTTGTATAAAAATCAATATTAGAATTTGTCTTAATATCGAATTTTAAATACTCAGAAGGAGTAGCGTTTGCGACTCCTGTTAATCCAGTCCAAATTCCCTCTATACTTATAGTTGGAGCAACCGGATCATCACCTTTGCAAGCGGTTAAAAAAGATGCCAATACAAAAAGATATAGCATCGGTTTTAATAGTTTTACAGTTTTCATAAGTTTATTTTTTTTATTTTTAATAATAAGATGATTGATTTGTTTGTAAAGGTTTGATACTTGTATGTAAAACCTATCGTGTATTTATTCCTTAGACATATTCCAAGTACCTAGATCTGTATTACTCGGATTAATTCCAAAAGTTCCATTTTTCAATTTTCCATTCGCACTATCATATTGGGCAGTATAATTGTACTTGATATTTGGCTGAATTTGATAATTAAACTGAGCATCGAACACATCATTTGTTAATGTCCACACTCCGGTTGCTGTAACAATATCAGGTTCCAAAGGATTGTCTCTAACATCAAAGGTTTTAACACCATTGGCTTCTTTTAAATCAAATGAAATATAATAAGCGTCATCATAGCCTGTGTTTTTAAACTCGCCGACCCACTTTCCTTCAATGGTAACTGGAATAGTGGGCTTATCCTTAGAACAAGAAGAAAAAAGAAATAAAATAGATGCAGAAACCACACAAAATGATTTCAATAAAATGGAAGTTTTCATAATCTTAATTTTTGTATAAGACTATAACATCAAAAATCTAGAAATATTGTGGGGGAGTTTAATTATTAATTCAAATAAACATAGGTAATGCCATCGCTGCCACGATCGGCATGTTCATCTTCCATGCGGGAAACTTGTTTTATAAGTAAGAGCAGGTTTATGAGATTTTTAAGCCTTGTCAAATAAAATAAAACTATTTCTTTTTCATAAACCAAGTATTACCGGCCACGTCAACAGATCCTGTTGGCTTCCAGGTACCATTCATTAATTCGCCTGTTTTATAATTAAACTGAGCGATAAACGTCAATTCCGGATTTTCTGGAATGTTGAATTTTGCTACAAAATCATCTCCATTTAAACTCCATGTACCTGGGCCGGTATCGTGTAACAGCGTGAATTCCAAAATCTGATTCGGTTTAATATTAAACGCTAAAAAAAAGAGGTTTGGTGTATTTATAGATTTTAATCCGCCTTCCCATTCACCTTCTATACTTACAAAAGACGAATCGTCTTTACAAGAAATTAAAGAGGTTAATAAAAACAAAGAAAAAAGAATTATTTTAATTGAGTTGAAAGTTTTCATGTGCTTATAAATTAATTTATTTAAATCTATACAACATCAACCTTATCCAATTTGTTTTAACAAGATAAAACTCAATCTAAATAAACATAGGTAATGCCATCGCCACCGCGATCAGCATGTTCATCTTCCATACGAGAAACCTGAGAATATTTACGGAAGTATTCGCGAATAAGCTTACGGAGAATACCATCTCCTTTGCCATGAATAATTTTAAGGCTGGGATAGCCCGAAACCAGGGCTTTATCTAATAGTTTTTCAATTTCGTGCAATGCCTCTTCGCCCCTTTTACCCCGCACATCAATTTCGGGATTGAACTGAGCGCTGTCGCTCAGTGTGCCGCTAAATGATTTACGAATGGCTTTAGGAAGCGATTTATTAGTCACTTTTTGTACCCGGTTTTTCTTCACCACCGATCGCAATTCGCCCATGGCCAAAATCAGATTATCTTTCGCAATTTCGGTGATCTGGGCCAATGTTTCAGAATCATTAAACTTTACCCAGTCTCCTACTTGTAAATCTACAGGCTCGGCCTGTATTGCAACCGGTTTTGGCTTTACTTCATTTTTTTGCAATTCCTGTTCCAGCTTTTTGCGTAAAGCTTGGGTTTGTTCTTTATCGGCACGGTGTTTTTTAATACCAGATATGGTATTTTCTACCAGCTTATTGGCATCTCTGATAATTTGCTGGGCTTCGAGCTTGGCATCTTTAAGAATAGCCTTTTTTTGCTCGTCGAGAAAGGTTTTTAATTGCTGATTTTCTTCCAGCAACTTTTTAAGCTGTGTTTCTTTCTGGTCAAAAACCCGTTTTTTATCCAGAATTTCCTTTTTATCGCGTTCCAAATCAACCAAAAGGGTATCTACTTTCTTTTGCTCGTCGCCAATTTTGCGCCTTGCGGCGGATAAAACCTGGCCGGATAATCCAATTTTTTGTGCAATTTCAAAAGCATAAGAACTTCCCGGTTTACCGGTTTCTAAAATATAAAGCGGTTTCATTTGCTCGTTATCGAACAGCATGGAGGCATTTTCCAGGCCTTCGGTAGCATTAGCAAAATTTTTGAGATTAGAATAATGGGTGGTAATCACGCCTTTAATTTTTCTTTGGTTCAGATTCTCTAAAACGGCTTCGGCCATGGGGCCGCCAAACAGCGGATCGGTACCGGTCCCAAACTCATCAATCAAAACCAAAGTTTTACCATTGGCATGATCCATAAAATATTTCATTTTAGAAAGATGGGCACTGTAGGTACTTAAATCGCTCTCAATAGATTGATCATCGCCAATATCAGCAAATAATTGTTTGAAAACGCCCATTTTAGAGCTTGGATCGGCGGGGATTAATAAGCCGCATTGCGTCATCAACTGCAATAAACCCACGGTTTTCATACAAACCGATTTACCGCCGGCATTAGGTCCCGAAACTACAATTACCCGATCTGTTTCATCAATTTTTACATTTAAAGGCACCACCGTTTGGCCTTCCTTTTTAAAATTTAATAATAATAAAGGATGACGGGCATTTCTTAAATTGAGTGTAGCTTCATTGTGCAATTCGGGCATTGTTGCTTCAATTTGCTGAGCAAATAAGGCTTTTGCACGTACAAAATCTAATTTAGTAAGTAAACCATGGTAAGAGAGCAAAAGTGGTACATAAGGCCGCAATTGGTTGGTGAGTTCGGTTAAAATCCGAATAATTTCACGGCGGCGGTCAAATTCTAAATCACGGATCAAATTATTGAGCTGAAACACCTCTTCGGGCTCCATATAAACGGTTTGCCCCGATGCCGATTCATCGTGTATAAATCCTTTGAGTTTACGTTTGCTCT
>CAZFAE010000001.1:4151-19188 GCA_964516035.1 uncultured Sphingobacterium sp. | reverse complement strand
GTTTGCCCCGATGCCGATTCATCGTGTATAAATCCTTTGAGTTTACGTTTGCTCTCGGCTAAAATCGGAATACACAAACGGCCATCCCTCATGGTAAGGCTACCATCGGCAGTATAGCCACTATTCTGTGCGTTTTTAAAAATCTGGTCAATCTTTTTACGGGCTTCCATTTCGGCTTTTGCCAAACCCGAAGATATCGAGGCCAATTCTGCAGAAGCATTGGGCTTAATTTTCCCTTTAACATCAATTACCCGCTCTAACTGATTGATGATGCTTTTCTCAACCGGTAAATGCTCAAAAAGTGCTTCCAGGTTGGGGTATTGATTTTCACGCTCATTAAAATAATGAATAACAGAAAATACGGTAGTTAGCGATAGTAAGATTTGAAAACACTCTTCCTCACTTAAAAATACACCTTCAATCCTTATTTTTTCAGCTAATGATTTAACATCGAAAAAATGGCTAATATGCAGCGGAGTGTCTAATTCCAGGATATCTTTAAACTCTTTGGTTTGCCTTAAAAACTTATTGATTTGATCAAACTGGGTAAGCATGCCCATTTTATCTACCATCTGCTGGCCCATCGGGCTTAAGCAATGTGATTTTAAAAGTTCCCTGATTTCGGGAAAACCAAGTTTATCGGCGGCATTTGAAGGATAAATCATCTATTCTGAAAATACTATTGAACCTCTTGGGGCATGTCGACCGCTTTTTTTCCTGTTTTAGGTTTTTTTATGGTTGGTTCTAACTCCTTGGCAATCTGACTATAAAACGTATCTAACAATTCGGGCCTTTCTGAATAATAGCGCAGACTTTGTTCAAAA
This sequence comes from uncultured Sphingobacterium sp., assembly GCA_964516035.1. Lineage (GTDB taxonomy): Bacteria > Bacteroidota > Bacteroidia > Sphingobacteriales > Sphingobacteriaceae > JAIPAN01. The sequence continues at coordinate 18,364 of CAZFAE010000001.1, read as the reverse complement.
CCCTTTAAATTGGTTTGATGATTTTTTAAAACAGTCTGATAATACACTGGTGCTATTTTTGCCACACTATCTTTATCCGAAATCGTACTTAAATACGCATCAGTAAGGTGCATTTCCTTTAAAACCGCTTTCATATGCATTTCATCAAGCACTCCTTTAGGTATGGATGAATTTGTACAAGAAATCACAAAAATCAAAAGGCTTAAAAGCCCTATTAATCGCTTCATTTACTAACTTAGCCAATTATTAATCATATCGCTAAAGTACTGATAAATGAGCATTGAAGCTAATATCTCTACCCTTAAAAATGAACTCAATCCAATAGATGTTCAACTCATTGCCGTTTCTAAAACCAAACCCAATGCCGACCTGCTATCTGCCTATCAGGCTGGCCAGCGTGTATTTGGCGAAAACATGGTGCAAGAACTGGTTCAAAAACACGAGGACCTGCCCAAAGATATTCAATGGCATCTTATAGGGCATTTGCAAAGTAATAAAGTAAAATACATTGCTCCTTTTATCAGTCTCATCCATTCGGTTGATAGTTTAAAACTACTTGCAGAAATCGATAAACAGGCGGCTAAAAACAATCGGGTAATTGATTGTTTATTGCAAATTCACATTGCAGACGAAGACACTAAATTTGGTTTAGACTTTGACGAAGCCATTGAATTATTACGTACGCCCGAGTATGAAAACATGCAGCATATTCGCATTGTAGGATTGATGGGCATTGCCACCAACACCGAAAATACCAACAAAATATCTGAAGAATTTTATGAACTACGAACCTTTTTTAAAGGCTTAAAAGATTCATTTTTTCGCAAAAACGAATCCTTTAAAGAATTATCTATGGGCATGTCATCAGATTATAAAATAGCCATAGAACAAGGCAGCACCATGGTACGCATGGGTAGCACCATTTTTGGCGAACGCAAACCCAAAGCCTAAAACATGAATGTGAGCATTAGAGTTGGCCAAAAACAAGATTGTGGCCGTTTATTAGAATTGATAAAAGAACTGGCTTTATACGAGCGTGCACCCGAAGAAGTGACGGTAACTTTAACCCAATTTGAAGAAGCCGGTTTTGGCACCAAACCAGTTTGGAAAGCTTTTGTAGCCGAACAGGATGGCATTATTCAAGGTTTTGCCCTGTACTATATCCGCTACTCTACCTGGAAAGGCTGCCGTTTATATTTAGAAGATTTTTTAGTAACCGAAGCCTTGCGTGGCCAAGGGATTGGTAAAATTTTGTTTGAAACCGTAATTAACGAAGCCAAAGAGCTGGGCTTTAACGGTATGACTTGGCAGGTGCTGGATTGGAACGAACCGGCCATCAATTTTTACAATAAATACGAAGCCCATATTGAATCTGGATGGTTAAACGCATCCTTAAGCAAAGAACAAATCAATAATTTTTGATAAACGATGACCCAAGTATATAAATTTGGCGGAGCATCTGTAAAAGATGCCGATGGCGTAAAAAACCTGGCAAAAATTATTCAGTTAAACCGGGATAAACAATTACTGGTAGTCATATCAGCCATGGGCAAAACCACCAATGCTTTAGAACGCTTAAACCAGGCATATCTATCAGCAGATGATGCTATTCAAACTATTTTCGAAGAAATTAAAGCTACCCATTACCAAATTATCCACGAACTTTTTCCGGATGCTAAACATCCCATTTACGACGAAATAGCGAATACTTTTGTTGAAATAGACTGGATTTTAGAAGAAGAGCCTCATCCCGACCCCGATTTTAATTACGACCAAATTGTTTCTGTTGGCGAATTACTTTCTACCCGAATTGTAGCCGCCTATTTAAATGAGAGTGGTATTAAAACCCAATGGCTGGATGCCCGCTCGTACATTCAAACCGACAATACTTACCGCGAAGGCCAGGTAATTTGGGATAAAACCGAAGAATTAATTCAGCAAAGCGTGCCGAAATTGCTAAAAAACCAAGTTTGTGTAACCCAAGGTTTCATCGGCTGCACATCCGAGAACTTTAGCACTACCCTGGGCCGCGAAGGTTCTGATTATACCGCAGCCATTTTTGCCTATTGTTTAAAAGCCGAAAGTGTAAGCATTTGGAAAGATGTGCCCGGCGTACTCAATGCCGATCCTAAATTATTCCCCAATACGCAGAAATTCGAGAGTCTTCCCTATTCTGAAGCTTTAGAAATGACTTATTACGGAGCAACGGTTATTCACCCAAAAACCATTAAACCGCTTCAAAATGCCGGCATTCCATTATTGGTTAAACCATTTAATACGCCTACAGAAAGTGGAACAACCATTGCCGAAGGCTTGGCCATTAGCCCTTTAAATGCAGCCATAATTGTTAAAAAGAACCAGATCTTATTATCAATTTCTACCAAAGATTTCTCTTTTATTACCGAAAATCATTTGAGCGAATTGTTTGCCGCTTTCGCGGGATGCCATATCAAAATCAACATGATGCAGATTTCTGCACTTAGTTTTTCGGTTTGTATAGACGAAGATGCCAAGCGCTTTAAAAAATTAAGCGAAGAACTGGCTCAGGCATTTAAAATAAAATACAACGAAGGTTTGGAACTCATTACCATACGGCATTTTAATGAAAAACAAATTGCCGAACTGAGCGCCGGACGTAAGGTTTTTATGGAGCAGCTGAGCCGAAATACTGCACAATTAGCCCTGCAATAAATTGAATACCGCGATTTTAGACCAAAAGGTGCAAGACTTTATTCAGCAAAACCTGAATACCGATTTGGCTAAACTCGTATTCAAAAAAAGTCCATTTACGGGTATCAGCACCAAAGAACTGGCTGAGCAAATTGCCAGCAAAAAAGCCGCCGAAAAAAAATTGCCCAGCTGGTTTAACACTTCGGGGATTTACTTTCCGCCCAAACTGGCCATCGAACAATCTTCATCTGAATTGGCAGCAGCTTATAAAAGTAAAATAACTGCTGGCGGCCGAATGGTGGATTTAACCGGCGGAATGGGCGTAGATGCTTTTTACTTTGCTCAAAATGCTGAAAGAGTAATTCACGTAGAAAAACAGGCGGAGCTTTCTGCAATCGCAAAGCATAATGCAACCCTTCTTAATGCCCAAAAAATTGAATTTTTAGCTCAAGAAGCGGAAATTTTCTTAAAAGAAAACACTAAAAACTGGGATTGCATTTACCTCGATCCTTCTCGACGGATTGCTGCACAAAAAGTTTTTAAACTGAGCGATTGCGAACCAAATATTGTGGATTTACAAGATGATCTGCTAGCCAAAAGCCCATTGGTTTTAATAAAAACAGCCCCCCTGTTAGATATCAAATCTGGTTTAACAGAACTTAAAAACGTACGTGAAATACATGTTTTAAGCATCAACAACGAAATGAAAGAGCTGTTATGGCTATTGGACAAGAACTTCAATGGGACTGAACCGGTTATTCGCTGTGTGAGCTTGGCTAAGGGCGAAGAAAAGCATTTCGATTTTAAATTATCTGAAGAGCAGGCTTTTCAAATTTCCAGCTTTAGCGAAATACAAGCATATATTTACGAACCGGATGCCGCCTGGCTTAAGGCAGGATGTTTTAAGTTAATCACTGAGCATTATCAGCTAAACAAAATCAATCAGCATACACATTTGTATACCTCAGCCAATTTGAATACTGAGTTTCCGGGTAGAACCTTTGCAGTTATATCAATTTGGAATTATGGCGACTTTATTAAACAAATGCCGGTTAAAAAGGCCAATATAATTACCAGAAACTTTCCTTTATCTGCGCCAGAAATTAACCAAAAGCATAAAATTAAAGACGGTGGAGAAGATTATCTCCTATTTTGTAAAGATCAGAACGATGCTTTAAAGGTGATATTGGGAAAAAGATTGTAAAAATCGAACAATTAAAAAAAGCCTCCCTTCATTAGTAGGGAGGCTTTCTTTTTTATGTAAACGTCACATTAAGCTTGTCGAAATGTGAAAGTTGTTATTTACACCCTTCGACAGGCTCAGGATGACATAGAAGAATATTATTCCTCTATCTGAATGCTATCTCGGGTAGATTTAGCCCAATCTATTACTAATTTTCGTTCCGAATCCGTCAATTTAGCTTCAGCATGAATCCAGGTATAAGATTTCAAAGGCATTTCGTGCTCATCTACTTCACCGGCCACTTCATCTAATTTATGTCTGGCTTTTTTAGGCTTATAAGTGGCGAATTCCGAGAAATTCAATTCTCCTTTACCTTCTTCCACATGGTCGTTTATCCACCAGGCTAAGGGCTGCACATTGGCATACCATGGATATTGGGTATTGTTTGAATGGCAATCGTAACATGCTTTTTTGAAGATGCCTTGTACTTCGGCAGAAGCCGGATGATGCGCAAAAATATCATTAGGCTGATTGCCCATCGCCAGGTTTTTCTCTGGTCTAACAAATTGTATTAGTACCAGTATGGCAAGAAATGCAAAAACGATTTTGGTGCTTTTTTTCATGATTTGGTTTTTAATAATATAGCTGTTTGACATGTTCTGAAAGGCATGTCGAACAAATGATTTAGGGGATTTAAAATCCCACTTTATTTTTAGTTCGAGATTCGCTACGCTAAAATCTCGAACAGCAAAACTCTGGATGACAAAAATCTATTCAGCTTTAAAATGTTTGGTAATAATAGCTAACATTTCGGAAGAAATCAAGCTATTAGTAGCTACCAGCTCCCGGGTATCCATAAAATCGGCCCCACCAGAGAAATTAAAGAGATCACCGCCGGCTTCTTTCACTAAAACGGCACCGCCTGCTACATCCCAGGCATTTAAATTGTATTCAAAATAACCATCAAACCGGCCGCAGGCCACATAAGCCAGGTCTACGGCAGCAGAACCTATCCGGCGTAAGCCATGGCATTTCTCCATCATTTCCTGAAATACTTGTAAATAGGGTTCTTTCTTCTTGAAATCGTAATACGGAAATCCGGTGGCCAGTAAGGTATTTTGCAATTTAGGTGCTTTAGATACCGAAATTGGCTGGCCATTTAACCAGGCACCGCCATCTTTCCAGGCATAAAAACATTCGTCGCGGCAAACTTCATATACCACGCCTAAAATTAACTCATTTTGTTTTTGCAATGCGATACTTACCGAATAAGTAGGAATACCATGAATAAAATTAGTGGTGCCATCCAAGGGATCGATAATCCAATGATAAACCTCACCAACCGTTGTGGAGGTTTTTTCTTCGGTAATAAAACCGGCTTCGGGTAGCAGTTGTGATAATACAGCTACTAATTGTTCTTCGGCGGCTTTATCTACATAAGACACTAAATCATTTAAGCCTTTATATTCTATTTGCTGATGCGTAAAAGTTAAACTTTCCTGCCGGATAAATGCTCCTACTTTTTTGGCCAGCTCGGCCACCTTACTACTTAATTCAGCCAGATTTACCATAATATTAATAAGCAGCCAAAGGATGTTTTTTTGCCCGGTTGATTGTCCAGATGGCACCGGCTAAACCTAAAAGCATTAACAATACTGCGATTAATTCGGCTTGGGTAAAGCTTAAACCAGCAACCTGGTATTTAGAATTTACCCGAATCAATTCGATGCTAAATCGCTCTAAGCCATTTAATATCAAATAGAGCGAGAACATTAAACCGGGAATATTAAATGATTTACGAATAGACCATAAAAAGCCAAAAAGCAGCAATGAAATAACTACTTCGTAAAAAGCTGTTGGATAAACAGGGAAAGGCAATTCGTTGCAAAATTTGCCCACACACCCTTGTATTGGCACACCTTCGTTAATTACATTGTGAGGATATTTGGTTGCCCAAACCCAGTCTGGAGCCCAGCTTAACCATGATGGTTTTGGTGCCAGGTTATTAATTCCCCAATCACCGTCGCCAGAAAGATGACATCCCAAACGGCCAACGCCGTAGGCCAGCATCATGCCGGGTCCGCCAATATCTAGCATATGCAGAGGTTTAATTCCATTTTTATTGGCGATATACAATACTGCTGTACCGCCACAAATCAATCCACCATAAAAAGTTAATCCGCTGAAAGATAAAAGTCCCTCGATGGGGTCTTTCATGAAATCATCTATATACTCGAGGTTGTGGAATATTTTTGCACCAGCAAATCCGGCGACAGCCGCCCAAACCACAATAGTGCTCATTAACTGATACGGATGAATGGTTTCGGTCACGATTTTGGGTTTAGCCAATACCTGTTTTTTCTTCTCGGCATAAATCCAGTAGCCAAACAATGAGGCAAAGGCTATTCCGCCTAAAAAATTCCCATTGGCAGATAAAATAAATGATTGCGGATCGGCTGTAAATGCCGAATAGTTAAGCACCGCATCTAGCAATTTATAACCAATTAAAAAACCGAAAGCGGCATTGGTTATAATTTCTGTAACACTGGCGGGTTCGCCTACTTTAACTTGCTGAGTAATAGGTTTAAGCAAGCCTTGTGCTTCTTTACGTTTGGCTTCCTGGCTAAAAGCCCAGTAACCGGCAGCAAATGCCAAGGCTACAAAAAATCCAAAAGTTTGTATAGGTAAGGGAATATGAACACCGGTAAGGTATTCTATCAGATGGGTTAGTGTAGGAAACATAGGTTAAATTTATATTTTAAATATAGGATTTTAAATCCTTCTTAGTGAACCAGCACTTCTTGCTTTTCGATAATTTCGACATCGCCATCGGCAGCAATAGACTTTAATTCGGCCATTTTTAGTTCATTTACTAGCAAAGGATCGTAAGGCGTTTTTACTTTAACGTAGTTTTTGGTAAAACCGTGCATAAAACCGTCTTTATGATCGGCTTCAAACAGCACTTCGTAGTTTTTGCCTAATTGACTTTCGTAAAAAGCACGGCGTTTTTTATCCGATAAAATATGGAGCATTTTACTGCGGTCGGCACGCTGTGAACCAGGAACAGAACCCGGCATTTCGGCAGCTGGTGTATTTTCTCTTTCTGAATAGGTAAATACGTGGAGATAAGAGATGTCCAATTCGTTTAAGAAATTATAAGTATCGATAAAATCTTCTCTGCTTTCGCCGGGAAATCCTACAATAACATCTACTCCAATACAACAATTGGGCATTAGAGATTTGATATGGGCCACACGCTCTGCATACAAATCGCGGCGGTAACGCCGACGCATCAACCCTAATATTTTATCTGAACCAGATTGTAATGGAATGTGAAAATGAGGTACAAACCGTTTAGATTGTGCCACAAATTCAATAATATCATCGCTTAACAAATTAGGTTCGATAGATGATATCCGGATACGGTCTATCCCTTCAACCTCATCTAATGCTTTTACTAAATCGAAAAAACGATCTTCTCTTTGTCCATCTCGAATGCCGAAATCTCCCAAATTCACTCCGGTAAGTACAATTTCTTTTACGCCCGAAGCGGCAATTTCTTTAGCCTGGTTAATTACTTCATCAATGGTATTGCTGCGGCTGGCACCTCGTGCCAAGGGGATGGTGCAGAAAGTACAGGAATAATCGCAGCCATCTTGCACTTTTAAAAATGTGCGGGTACGGTCGCCAAAAGAATAGGACCCAATAAAGTTTTTGGTTTCTGCAATGGGTTGGTTAAAAACCAGGGTTTTTTTCTGTTTGGTCAAATCTTGGATATAATCTACCAATTGGAATTTTTCGGCAGCGCCAAAAACGGCATCAACGCCTGGTATTTCGGCAATTTCTTGCGGTTTAAGCTGGGCATAACACCCCACAATGATGATGTATGCGTTGGGAGAATGTTTAAGAGCTTCTTTTACCACTTTACGGCATTTTTTATCCGCATGGTCGGTAACAGAACAGGTATTAATTACATATACATCGGCAGCATCCGTAAAATTTACGGGTTCAAAACCCGCCTGCTGAAACTGGCGGCCTATGGTTGAAGTTTCTGAATAGTTGAGCTTGCAACCCAAGGTATAAAATGCGACCTTTTTGTTCATATTGAAGGGCAAAAATACAGTTTTTACTGGTTATTCTTCGCCCCAACGATAGGATTCGTTCTCTAAGCCGGCTAAATCGATTACCCGATTCACTACAGTTGCTGCTACTTCTTCTAAGGTTTTGGGTAAACTATAGAATGACGGACTTGCCGGGCAGATAATTCCACCGGCTTCAGTAACCGTTTTCATGTTGTTAATATGGATGAGATTATATGGCGTATCTCTAACTACCAAAATTAGTTTACGGCGTTCTTTTAAAACCACATCGGCTGCTCGGGTGGTTAAATCGTTAGAAATGCCGCTGGCTATGCGACCCAAAGTACCCATAGAGCATGGGCAAACAATTACCGTATCGTATTTGGCAGAACCAGAGGCGAAAGGTGCCATAAAATCGTGGGCATCGTAAAAAGTAAAACCATAATCGAGGTAACTCTTATCGCCAATTTCCTGCTCCCAAACCAATTTGGCATTGGTAGAAAAAATTACACCCACAGTTTCAATCTGGCTTTGCAGTTTTTTTAGACTATCAAATAAAACCTTGGCATATATGGCACCGCTGGCACCGCCTACAGAGATGGCAATTTTTCTTTTTTGCATGATGCGATAAAGATAATAATGTAAAAAGATAGAAATGTAAAAGCAGTATCAAGAAAAAAGGGCCGAATAACAAGTATTCGACCCTACATCTACCTATGAAAAACATGCCCATTAGATGGGCATTTCAAATATAGCTAATAATAAAGTGGACAAACAAATTTATTTTAAAAAAGTGTGTTTAAACATCTCTAAATAAACAATTGGTTGTCAATATTTTAGACTATTTTCTTATTAATAGACACCATTAGCCTATTAAGCTAATAATTAACAATTTTTATAAACTATAGGGCAAAGAAGAACCTAAACTATTCAACAGTATGATCAACCATTTGTTGAGAGATCATTCATCAAAATATTTAATATTTTTGCTTGATTTTGCGTTTAATTATACCGTTTACATGGCAGATTGGCTTTTAATTATTTTAGGAATTTTGGTAGGTACTTTAGGTACCTTAATTGGTGCAGGCGGTGGTTTTTTACTAGTACCGGTTTTATTACTTCTATATCCCGATAAAAGTCCGGAGCTAATTACCAGTAGTTCACTAGCGGTAGTTTGCCTAAATGCCATATCTGGTTCTGTTGCTTATGGGTTTAAGAAACGAATAGATTACCGTTCTGCCTTATTTTTTTGCACCACTACCCTACCGGGAACGGTTTTGGGCAGCTATCTGGTGGCTTACATTCCGCGGGGAACCTTTAACCTGATGTTTGGCACTACATTATTATTGCTCTCTAGTTACCTCTTAATTAAACCGGGAGCACAATCGGGTGTTTCAACAAAACCTTTTTTAGGTTTAAACGTCTGGCCAATTAAAAGATCAATCAGCGATTGGGCAGGTAGCCACTATACATACAGTTACGATCTATTTCTGGCGTGTCTGCTTAGTTTTTTTGTGGGCGTAGCAGCCAGTGTTTTAGGCATAGGCGGAGGCATTATTCATGTGCCGCTTATGGTTAACCTCCTAAACTTTCCGATACACATTGCCACCGCCACTTCGCATTTTATTTTAGCATTAATGGGTATAACCGCTTCGGGCACACATTGGGTTAAGGGGCATTTGGATAGCGGAATGCACGAAATTATTTTCATTGGTCTTGGAGTAATTATAGGTGCCCAGCTGGGTGCAGCATGGTCTCATCGCCTTAAAGGCAGGATAATTATCCGATCTTTGGCTATTGCTATTGGCCTAGTGGCAGTTCGTATTTTCTGGATGAGTTGGTTACATCAATAAACATCTTATACTTTTAAAACATACATTCATCCCTTATTTTATACCGTTGGTCGGAAATTGATTGATATATCAGGCATCATTTCTCAGATTGGATTAATTATTTACCAAAATCTAATCGCCTCGATATATGCAAAATCTATTACTTGACTCTCCTAACAGCAAATGGTTTATACGGCTAGACAGTGAAGAGCACCCAACAAGTTTGATGATCTATAATTTTGTTGGGGCCAAGTTTGAGGCCCATCAGGTGCCCTTAAACAACTCAGAGAAGGTTTATTTCTGGATTGGAAAAATATATCATCTAAAACATATAAGAGAAATATTTGAACAAATTATTTTTGATGCCGATTACCCGAATGAATTATTCGATAAATTTTTACCCGAATTGTGTCGCATTAGAGACTTGGAAATAAAAAAGTAAAAAAAAATGTAACCGGAGCGAGGCTTTTTACGTATAAGCCTGTATGAAGAATAAAATCTATATCGTACAGGAAAGCAGCGACGTTATGGGGGAAATTAGCCAGCAAATGATCAGAGCTTTTGCTTGTAAACGAACTGCTAAAAAATTTATCGATTATAAAAACCTGAAATTAAACGCTTTAAAAGCAAAGTACGAGCATTTCGATCCTCAGCTTATTCAGGCTAAGCATTCTAAAATCGCAGAAACCAAACTCAGGCGATTTATGGAACTTCAAAGCACCAGCGAATACATTCTTCAGGAAGTAGACCTTCATTTTTAGATATTTGGCATAAAAAAAGCCTCCCGACAAATCGGGAGGCTTAATTATGGGTGGATGATGGGGCTCGAACCCACGACCCTCGGTACCACAAACCGATGCTCTAACCAACTGAGCTACAACCACCATGTATTGGGAGTCCAAAAGTAAGAGATTCCGGCACATTTTGCAAATTTTTCCAATAAACAAAATCGTTAAAAACAAATTCTTATCATTGTTCTGGTATCTCAACAACTATGATAGAACTTTTTACCGATGGTGCTTGCAGCGGAAATCCCGGGCCAGGAGGCTTTGGCCTCATTTTACGTTCGGGTACTAATTACAAAGAGATAGCGGGCGGATACCGCAAAACCACCAATAACCGTATGGAGCTATTGGCCGTAATTATTGGCTTAGAAGCCATTAAAAAACCAGGGCAGCAGGTAATTATCTATTCAGATTCTAAATACATCATTGATGCTATTGAAAAAAAATGGGTATTTGGTTGGGTCAAAAAAAGCTTTGCAGGTAAAAAAAACAAAGATTTGTGGTTGCGGCTACTTCCCCTACTCAAAATCCATCAAGTAAGTTTTGTTTGGGTAAAAGGCCATAACGGGCATCCCGAAAATGAACGCTGTGATGAGCTAGCCGTACAAGCCGCCAAGCATAAAGATTTGGGTATTGACCAAGTTTTTGAAAACGAAAGCAGCAACAATAAACTGCTGTAAACATAGCCCACGGTTTAAACCGTGGGCTATGTTACCCCGTCATTTCGATTCGTCGGCAGACGGAGAGAAATCTGTGATTAATACCTCGCTGTTCGATATGTTCTGTAAGGCATATCGAACTTAAACATAAATAGGGATTTAAAATCCCAACAATAACCTGTTCGAAAAAGTATTATACAGAAATCACTAAACAAATTTAACCTAGGCAGTCTCTTTGCTATTTAGCTGTTTTAGAGGTTTAGCAGAAAACTCTTTCATAAACTCTTCTGCTTTAAGTACCATATTTTCAGAACCAATAAAAATAGATGAACGCTGATGAAGATCACTAACCTCTATTTCCATAATTCGCTCAAAGCCATTACTTGCCTTACCTCCAGCCTGCTCAATTAAAAAAGCCATCGGATTACATTCATACACCAAACGCAATTTACCATTGGGTGCACTAGAGGTAGTAGGATAAATAAATATGCCGCCTTTTATAATACTACGATGGATATCGGCTACCATAGAACCAATATAACGCGAAGTATAAGGCCGCGAAGTAGCTTTATCTTCAACCTGGCAATATTTAAGATATTTCTTAACCCCATCTGGAAAATGAACATAATTTCCTTCGTTTAAAGAATAAATAGTGCCATCCTTAGGTATTTTCATATCGGGGTGCGACAGGCAAAACTCGCCAATAGACGGATCTAAAGTAAAACCGTTTACCCCTTTACCAGTGGTATAAACCAACATGGTTGACGAGCCGTACACCACGTAACCTGCGGCTATCTGTTCAGTTCCATTTTGCAAAACATCATCAAGCGTAGCCAAACCGTTAATAGATTTTCGGCGATAAATAGAAAAAATGGTACCCACGGCCACATTCACATCTATATTTGATGAACCATCTAAAGGATCGATGGCTACTATATATTTCGCATTTTTTGATACAGCAGAGTCAATTCTAACAATCTCATCGTTTTCTTCAGAAGCTACAATGCAACATTCTCCGCCACTGGCTAAAGCAGCAATAAATTGCTCGTTGGCATATACGTCTAATTTTTTCTGACTTTCGCCCTGAATATTCATCGAACCGGCATCGCCTAAAATATTAACCAGGCCGGCCTTATTTACCTCCCGATTTACAATTTTTGAAGCAATACCAATATCTCTGAGTAATCGGGAAAGTTCGCCTTTGGCGTATGGAAAATCATTTTGTTTTTCGATAATAAACTGACCCAGTGTAACCACTCTCTGCATATACTTAGTGTATTTTTTACGTTATCTAACACCTAACTCTATGGCTTCTAAGTTATGAATTTTTTTATCAGAAACACTAAATCTGAGCAATGTGCGTATTTTATGCCATCCCTGTTTTCCGGCGGCACCCGGGTTTAAGTGTAAAAAATGCATTTTGGGATCGTGCATTACTTTTAGAATATGCGAATGTCCGCAAATAAATAAATCTGGCGTGTGGAGCAATAGTTTTTCTTTAATTTTTGCAGGATACCTACCGGGATATCCGCCAATATGTGTCATCCATACTTTTACCCCTTCGCACATAAATTTTTGAGTTTCCGGATAAACTATCCGGACATCCTGCCCATCAATATTTCCGTAAACGCCCCGAACAGGTTTAAACTTTGCCAACTGATCTGCCAATTCGATGGTGCCAAAATCGCCGGCATGCCAAATCTCATCGCAATCGGCAAAATATTTGAACACCGCTTCGTCGAGGTAGCCATGAGTGTCTGACAATAAACCAATTCTGGTCATAGGAAATAGATTTTAAACTAAAATATGGTTAAAAAGTTTTGCAACAGCAATTGATATTGGGTGGTATATACTTTTTCAGATTGATAAATAACAATCTCGCTCTCCATCAGTTCTTGATTTTGAAGGCCAAAGCGGAGTATCTGGCGGTGCGGCTCTGAATCTGAGAATGACTTAATCTGTACAATTTCCTGAAGATGTAAATTATGCAATTTTGCTATATTTTTGACAATTTCTGCAGTTTTTAGAGGCAAAATGAGCCAAAATTGTCCGTTTTTGCTTAAAAATTGAGCAACAGAAATACACAGATTTTCGAAAAATTGCAGGCTGGTATGACGAGCTACTTCCTTGTTTTTTTCAGTAGATTTTAAATCGTCGATAAAGAATGGTGGATTGCTTACAATCAAATCAAAACGCTTATCCGGATAGACCATAAAATAATGTTCAATATCCAGGGGAATGGCTCTTAATTTACTGGCAAACGGACTGGCCTGAAAATTTACCGCTGCAGTGGTGGCGGCTAGTTTGTCTATTTCTACTCCATCAATCTGGGCTTCCGGAAAGCGCTGCGCCAGCATAAGCGCTATCACTCCGGTTCCTGTGCCAATATCAAGCATGTTAGTCGTGGCACCACTTTGAGTGGTGCCACGACTTCCGGCTATTGCACCCAGCAATACGCCATCGGTATTGATTTTCATGGCGCAATGTGTTTGGTCTACTGCAAATTGCTTAAACTGAAAAAAGTTCTGGTTGGGATTGCTCAAGGCCCAAAGGTAAAATTAAAAAAGGCACAAGCGAAACGCTTGTGCCTGATAGCTTATATAATAATTGTACAAACCTTTCTAATTTATTGGCGTAAAACACTCCATCTAATAGAAATAATTATTACAACTTAATTAGCATGAACAAATGCTCTTGAATTATTTACCCAGTTTAAAGAAGGAAATCCATTAGCTAAACTGAAATTAAAATCAAATAGATTTTGGTCTCCTTCAGGGAAACCAAACTGATCAAGATCATATGCTTTAGCACCACTGTACTCTGGACTAAAACTTGCGTTATCTGCGATAATAGTGCCATTTTCAGCATAAACAACCACATGTAGCACCAATTGATTTGATTCATTTAAACTCGTAATTTTTAGTTTACCATAATTGCCCATTACATTGGTTTTGAAAAAAATAATGGAGCCTACTTTAAAACCTGTACTGTTGGAATTATCATAG
>CAZFAE010000001.1:0-4051 GCA_964516035.1 uncultured Sphingobacterium sp. | reverse complement strand
AAAGCGGGGCTGAAGGTATTAATGGGAATAACTCCCATTTCAATAAAAAAACGTTAGTCTAAGGTTCTGTCCGCAGTCTAAAAAGCGGTGATTAGCGTGACTGAAACGGATTAACGCATAAAAAAGAGTCTCAGCCTCCAAATTAATTAACCATCCTTAGTCTTCCGAGCCAAATCTCATCGCACAAGACTATGGACAGAAATGAGATTTCTCATCCCGTTTGTATGGGATTTGAAAAGACGTGATTGTAAAATTACTCTCCTAAAATACCGTGCAAAACGTTATCGAAAACTGATTTGGCCGCTTTGGTTTTGCCAAAATCTTCGTCGTCGATATAAATTTGGCCGGCAGTTACATTGCCGAGCAAAGTAAATTCGGTTTCGGAGGTGGCCATCAGTTCTATAAATGCTTCCTGATTTTCGGTTTTAACGGAAACCACTACCCTGCCTTGTGCTTCGCCAAAAAGGAAAGCATCTTTGCGGATATCGTCTTCAGTTTCTATTGTAAAACCGAGCTGACGCGGCATGGCCGATTCTAACAAAGTGATGTATAATCCGCCATCGGAAACATCGTGGGCAGATTCTACGAGTTTTTCGCGAATGAGTTGCTTGATCACCTGGTGCATGGCGTACTCTTTTTCGAGATCGAAATGCGGTGCCGGTGCAGAGGTAATGTTGTGAAAAGAAGCTAAATATTGAGAGGAAGCGATGTCATTTACACTTTCGCCAATTAAATAGATATAATCGCCTTCGGTTTTAAAATCGGAAGTCATCAGGGTTTCTACATTATCCAATACGCCCAGCATACCAATGGTTGGGGTTGGAAATACCGGCCCTTCGTCTGAAGACTGGTTATAAAAACTTACGTTTCCGCCGGTTACCGGGGTTTCAAATTTAGTGCAGGCTTCGCTCATGCCTTTAATGGCGCCTACAAATTGCCAATATACTTCGGGCACGTAAGGGTTTCCGAAATTAAGACAATTGGTAATGGCCACGGGCTCGCCGCCGGCACAGGTAATGTTACGTGCTGCTTCTGCTACCGCGATGGCGCAACCTTTTTGCGGGTCGGCATATACGTAGCGTGAATTGCAATCAACGGTTAGGGCAATGGCTTTATCGGTGTCTTTTACGGCTACTACTGCCGCATCACTTGGGCGGTTGGTAGTCATATTGGCGGTTCCAACCATAGAATCGTATTGGTCGGTTACCCAACGTTTGGATGCAATGTTTGGATGAGACACCAAATGCTGGGCCACGGCCTTTAAATCTTTAGGCTCTGCTACCTGATCGATATGGAATTTTAAATTTTCCTGATAATAAGCTGGTTCTTTGTATTCGCGATGATAAACCGGAGCTCCGCCACCCAAAACCAGGTCATCGGCAGGCACATCGGCCACCAATTGGCCGTTCATGTAATAATGCAGTCGTTTGGTATCGGTTACTTCGCCGATGATGGCGCAGTTTAAATCCCATTTTTCGAAAACTGCTTCTACGTCTTTTTCTCTTCCTTTTTCTACGACAATCAGCATGCGTTCCTGAGATTCTGACAACAGAATTTCGAAGGGTTTCATGTTTTCTTGGCGCATGGGCACTTTATCTAGATCGATACGCATGCCATGTTCGCCTTTGGCCGACATTTCTGAATTGGAGCAGATAATTCCGGCGGCACCCATATCCTGCATACCAATTACGGCACCGGTTTTAATCACTTCGAGTGTGGCTTCCAGTAAGAGTTTTTCCTGGAAAGGATCGCCTACCTGAACGGCTGGCAAATCATTCACCGAATCTTCAGTTATGTTTTTTGAGGCGAATGCTGCACCGGCAATACCGTCTTTTCCGGTGGCCGAGCCTACAATATAAACCGGGTTGCCTACCCCATAAGAAGTGGCAGAAACGGTTTCGCCGGCTTTAACTATACCGGCAGACATGGCGTTAACTAATGGGTTGACGTTATAGCATTCGTCAAAAAATAATTCGCCGCCCACGGTTGGAATTCCAAAGGCATTGCCATAATCGCCAATTCCTTTTACTACGCCTTTTAATAACCATTGGTTGCGGGGCAAGTTGATATCGCCAAATCGCAGGGAGTTTAATTGTGCAATGGGACGGGCACCCATGGTAAAAATATCGCGGTTGATACCGCCCACGCCAGTTGCTGCACCTTGATAAGGTTCTAATGCAGAGGGGTGGTTGTGTGATTCTATTTTAAAACAGCAGCCTATGCCATCGCCCAAATCTACCAGGCCTGCGTTTTCTTCGCCGGCTTTGGCTAGCATGCGTGGGCCATCTTTGGGTAATGTTTTTAACCAGGTAATGGAGTTTTTGTAAGAGCAATGTTCGCTCCACATTACCGAGAAAATTGATAATTCGGTAAAGTTAGGAGTACGTCCTAAAATTTCTTTGATGCGATCGAATTCTTCGGGTAGTAAACCTAATTCTTTAGCGGTTTCGAGGTTGCTTGGCTGGTTATTTTCCAATTTTATGTGGGGCTGCTTAATTGTTGTTCAAAAATAGGAAAAAGCACTTGAATTGCCGAAGACTGCATTCAGTTTTATGTGTTTAATTTTTTTATTCTGTTACAAGAGCGGCTAATCGCCAGCCAGGATTAAATCACACTATCTGAATGTGAAAAAATCTACTATTTTATCCACAACTCTTGATTTTATCCACCTAAAATATAAAATTTACAAGCATAAAGCTTACTTTTGTTAAAATAATTCACAAAAAATAGAAAAAAACATGTCAAATCTCAGATTTCAGGCATTAAATGCTGTTCTAACCAGAACAATTCCGGAAGTTAAGACGCCTTCGAGCAAAATTTCCGAATTTTTCGGTGTAAATGTGTTCGATAAAAAGAAAATGAAAGAATTTTTATCGAAAGAAGCTTTCCAAAGTATTATCAATTCTATTGAATTAGGTGCTACTGTAGAGCGTGAAGTGTCTGACCAGATTGCTGCAGCCATGAAAGCTTGGGCAATGAGCAAAGGCGCTACACATTATACGCACTGGTTTCAGCCTTTAACCGGAACTACTGCAGAGAAACATGATTCATTTTTTGAGCCAGGAAGTGATGGTACTGCTTTAGAAAAATTCTCTGGCGACGCTTTGGTTCAGCAGGAACCTGATGCTTCCAGTTTCCCGAATGGCGGAATCCGGAATACGTTTGAGGCCCGTGGTTATACGGCCTGGGATCCTTCTTCTCCTGCTTTTATTATGGAGAGTAATACCGGGAAAACTTTATGCATTCCTACTGTTTTTGTTTCTTATACCGGCGAAGCGCTGGATTATAAAGCGCCTTTATTAAAAGCTCTTTCTGCTTTAGACAAAGCTGCAGTTGACGTTTGCCATTATTTCGATAAATCGATTGACAAGGTTAATGCCTCTTTGGGAATTGAGCAGGAATATTTCCTGGTTGATTTAGCTTTATATAATGCCCGTCCCGATTTATTATTAACCGGACGTACTTTATTCGGACACATGTCTGCCAAAGGTCAACAACTGGACGATCATTATTTCGGAACCATTCCGGATCGGGTGTATGCGTATATGCTCGATTTTGAGACCGAAGCCTTGAAATTAGGTATTCCTTTAAAAACCCGACATAATGAAGTGGCTCCTTCACAGTTTGAGTGCGCCCCTATTTATGAGGAAATCAATTTAGCTATTGATCATAACCAATTATTGATGGATGTGATGGAGAAAGTAGCCAAACGCCATAATTTCAAAGTTTTATTGCATGAAAAACCTTATGCAGGTATTAATGGTTCTGGTAAACATAATAACTGGAGTTTAATTACCAATACCGGTAAAAACTTATTGGCACCAGGCAAAACGCCTAAAAACAACCTGATGTTTTTGGCTTTCTTTGTGAATACGGTTAAAGCGGTACACGACCATGCCGATTTATTGCGTGCTTCTATTGCTTCGGTAAATAACGACCACCGTTTGGGTGCCAATGAAGCGCCTCCGGCTATTATCTCTATTTTTCTGGGCAGCCAGCTAAATGATGTTTTGGATGAAGTAGAAAGTTCACGCATCAGCAAAAAAGTAAA